>CAZTER010000220.1:0-4183 GCA_964612045.1 uncultured Bdellovibrionales bacterium | reverse complement strand
CTATCGTATCTATCTATTAAGTGCTCTAACTTAGATATATTAACTGGAACAGTTCCAATTTCAGAGACTACTACTCCCGCACCAAGATTAGCCAACTCTCCAGCAAGCTTTGGATCTGCACCTGCTGCCAAGCTTGCAGTAAAAATTGCGACTACGGCATCTCCTGCACCGCTAACATCGAATACTTCCTGAGCAACTGTGGGGATTACAATTGGCTTAGATTCATCTTTACTTAAAATTAATAGACCATCCTCACTAAGAGAGAGAACAATCATCTCTGCATTCCATCTCTTTATAAGAATTTCTGCAGCACGTTCAGCCGATTCTCGATCATGAATAGAGATACCACTAGCAGCCTCAGCCTCTTTTCTATTTGGCTTTGCGATACTAATATTTTTATAAAGGTCGTAGTTTCGTGGATGAGGATCTACCATAACGGGCTTAAGTCCAATCCCTAACTTAGTAGACGGATTAGCAGCATCCAACACATTCATAACTTCAGAGCTAATCGTCCCTTTTCCATAATCAGAAACGATAACTGCCTTCACCTCACTAATTCGCTCCTCAACATCCTTAGCGAACCTAGCTCGCGCTTCTTGATCAGGAAGTCTACGATCCTCAAGATCAAAACGAACCATCTGCTGACCACGTCCCATGATTCTAGTTTTAAGAGTTGTCGGACGTTTTGAATCTTCAATAACACCACCACAACCGATCCCTTCTCTCTTGAAGAGACCTAAAACTTCAACTCCATCAGTATCTGCACCAACTATTCCACTGATCGTTACAGTCGCACCAAGGTTTCTCAAGGTTCTAGCTACGTTACCTGCGCCTCCAAGACGATCTTCAGATCGCTTAACATCGACTATTGGAACCGGAGCTTCTTGAGAGATTCTCTCAACTTCACCCCATAGGTAACGATCTAAGATCAGATCTCCTACTACAAGCACAGGGGTGCCTTTGATAGCATTCAATAGCGATTTTAACTCTTTTGCTCGCTTCTTCACCTGAACTCCAGAAAACACCCTAACCTTATTAAAGCACTATACGAAAGCCAAAATTAGGGATCAACATCTGACTATGTCACCCAAACCTCATATCTTATCGAAGAAATGGATCAACAAACTTAAAAACCTCATCTGGGGAGATTAAACGCATGCATAATCTATTCAAACCTGGACACTCTCGCAAATAGCATGGCGAGCATCCTAAACTTGCCTTAACAATAAGGTCCTCAGATCCCCAAGGAGCAGTTATCCTTGGATCTGTTGCCCCAAACATAGAGACCTGAGGGACTTCTAATGCAGCTGCTATATGGCCAGGGCCAGAGTCTGGTCCTATTAAAAGCTTCGATCGTGCGATTACTCCGATGGCTGATTTAAGCGATGTTTTCCCAGCTAGATTAACAACCCGCTTACCACACTCGGCAACAAGCTTATCTCCATTCTCTTTCTGCAAATTATCTCCGACAATAACTATCGAATATTGAGAATTATCTAAAATCTTACGGGCAAGCTTTAGATAACCATCAAGAAACCAATCTTTAGATCTCCAGGAAGAACCTAATATGAAGGTCAAGTACGCCCCACTCTGTGGCACTGAATCCGGAACATCTAACTGTAAAGAGCTTTCACGAATGCCAAAATCTAGAGTCTTTGGAATCTCTACATCAATCATCGGGAGAAAAGAGAGATAGCGCTCAATTTTAGGAACGCTCGCTGAGTTACAAGGAATATGCTCTGTTGAAAATAACCAATTAAATTCCTTGGAAGAACGACGATCAAATCCAATTATTCTTTTTGCTCTAGTTAAACGAGAAAAAAATCCACTTTTAAAATGTCTTTGAAGATCTAGTGTTATATCAAAACTAGTCGACCCTAACTCTTTTCTTAGCTCTAATATTGATCGCCAAGGAGTTGCGCGATTGAATACAACAACTCGATCAATCTTAGGATTTAAGGCTAAAAGATCCTTACTTTTGGGCTCAACAATCCAGGTAATGCGAGCATCAGGATATCGAGACTTGATCGGAGAAACCAACGCAAGACCTCGCGCCACATCCCCTATGCTACCAAGAAGTACAATACAGAGATCTTGAATCAAATCGACCTCTTCTCCTGAATTTCAAAATTAACCCTTAACCCCGGACAAATTCTCTCCGAAACACTCTCTGGCAATTGATGTTTAATTACAGCCCTGCGCCAACGAATTAGATACTGATCTCTAAGATCATTGAGCGATCCAGGGAAGAATCGAGCTCGATCAAAATCAATAATGCAAACCTTACCATCACTACCAAGAAGTACATTTCCAGGATGTAGATCAACATGAAATATTCTGTGACGTATCAACTGTCCGATCTGCAATATTAACTCTGGAACTTTACCTATCCATCCACTTTCATCATTTAACGCCAGTTGAGCCATAGAAACAGGATCCGGAATTGCGCTCATTATCAGCCAATTCTCATATATAGCTCCGCCTCGTCTAACCCAGATTAAAGGCTGAGGAGCATTTATTCCGAGTCCTCGAACCATTTCTAGAATTTTAAACTCTTCTTCTGCACGAGACTCTCCAAATGAGAGGTACAAAGAGCGTATTAATTTACCGAGAAGTCCTCCTCTTCTATATTGTTTAACAGCAATAGATCCTAATCCCTCGATCTTGCTTAAACGAACATTACCTCGCCCACCCAAAACCGATCCTTCCTCACTACGAGACTGCGAGGTACAGAGGCTGAGGATCTCTTCAATCTGCCCTTTAGACAATGGGGACCTAGAACCATATCGAAAACTACCAGTCTGTCCCTCAACAAAACTACCTATTTGCGACTTACAGTCCACCTTTTCTCACCCCTTCCAAAGCCTGGATAACTTTTCCTACCTCAAGATCCTTCATACAAGACCAAGTCCCTGTTGGACATCTTACTCCACCATGCCGTGCACACGGCTTACAGCTCAAGCCCTCTTTTTCAACTACGACTCCATATTTATTCCATGGGCCAAAACCAAACTTGGGAGAGGTAGCACAAAATATAGCTACTGTTGGTTTCTTAAAAGCTGAACTGACATGCAGAGCGAAGCTGTCATTACACACCACAGCTGAAGATTTCTCAACCGACCAGATAAAATCTTGAATAGATGTCTTTCCAGCTAGGTTTATTACACCACTCTCAAAGGAAACCTTCTCACAGATTTCACGCTCTTGAGGGCTTCCCATCACAACAACTCGCTCGCCTCTTCTAACAAGCTCAAGACATAACTCTCTAAAATTTCTCCAATCCCATCTCTTAGTAGCCCACACACTTCCTGGGACTACTACAACAGATCCTTCTTTCATTGCCGCAACCACATCTGGAGAGATAGTGGTATCTGGAGCTGAAAATAGTCTTATTGGAGCATCTTCACTTGAATATGAACTCTGACTACAAATAGAAATATTCCTTAGAACATCATGTCTCCCCTTATCTCGCTGAACTGTACGATGATAAAGAAACTTTCCTCGTGCTTCTGCAAATCCTACCCGCAGAGGAATTCTTGCTAATGCCAATAGGAGCGATGTGCGGAAAGATCTTTGCACTCCAAACGCCATATCATACTTTGCTGCTCGAAGACGCTGCGCCAGCTTAAACAGATCTATCAAAGATCTCTCAGATCCGTTCTTATCGAATGAGATTATCTCTGAGAGCCTTTCATCATAGCGCAGCAAATCAGCTCCCAGTGGAGTCGTAACTACACTCAAACTGCTATCAGGATAATGCTCTTTTATTACTCCGATCAGAGGAGTAGTTAATGCGATATCACCCAAAAAAGAGGTCTGAACTAATACGATCTTCATTAGAGCCGCTCACCCTTAAGAGAGATCTACTCCAGTATCCAAACCAGCTCGAGCGCAGTTCTTCAACCACTCCACCTCAGCGGCGATACCATCTCGCAAACTAACCTTTGGAGAGAATCCGATCTCTTTCGCTGCTTTAGATGTGTCCGCGCTAGTTTTGCGAGCATCACCCTTTTGTCGCTCACCAAAATCGACACCAAAATCTCCGATGTTCTCTCTTATAATCTGAAGAACATCCTTAACCGTTGCCTGCGTTCCGCCACCGACATTAAACACCGAACCTGGCGCACCGTGCGTAGCTGCTAGAATATTTGCTTCAACGATATCATCAATAAAGGTAAAATCT
>CAZTER010000219.1:0-4185 GCA_964612045.1 uncultured Bdellovibrionales bacterium | reverse complement strand
TTTAGTGGAACTTATTTTTTCTCCGAAATTTGGAGTGACTGAAGAGATCCAATCTAACTCAGCAGTAATTACCCAAGCTTTAGTCCAACTTGGATTTCCATATGCCACCGCTAACGGAGATATTATTGTTAATGAGGGTGGTGATTCTATCTCTATAGAGTATCTAATTAACGAAGGTGAAAGAATCCTCATAGATAAGATTGATATTGTCGGATTGGATGGAATTACCCTAAGTGACCTACCTCCAGCTCCTAAAAAATCAACTATTCAAGATGTAAATAAGTATATCGAGAGCATTCGCCAAGGATTGAAAGACCTTGGATATTTAAAGAGCAGTGTAAATCTAGAAGGAACGAGTGAAGGGCAATACAATTTAGTTGTATCTCCAGGCGAAATTACAAAAATTACATCTATCTCTATCTCTGGCGCAGGATCATTCAATCGACAGATGCTATTTGATATGTTTGGTATTTCTCTCGGAGAGCCTTGGGATGAAAATAAGATCTCTATTGGCAAACGAAGGCTGCTCTCCTCTGGTCTTTTCTCAAAGGTAGAGGTGTCGACACAAGATGGAAAACTTGATCAACCACAAGAAGCACTACTTTTAAATTTAGCCGAGAGACCACTGCAAACATTCGAGATTGGATTTGGTGCTAATTCAGAATACGGCCTTCATCTCTTTAATGAAGCTTCAGATCGTTCCTTCTTTAGTGATGGCAGAAGTTTAGCTTTAAGACTAGATGGATACTATCAGGTAAGCGAAAATGATATCTCTCAAGGCGTAGCAAATCTTAGATATCATGATCCGATCTTTATTAATGAAAATTGGACTCAAACTGAGGACATTCGGTTTCAAAGATTGGATCTTACTACGCTACCTTATGATCTAGATAGAATCCTTCTCTCCTCTCTGTTTACAAGAACTAATAGTACTGGATATGGATTTACAGTTGGTCATCTCTTGTCACAAGAGAACTTAGATAATGTAAAAGCTGATGCAATAGTCGGTGAGTATGACACAGGAACTGTATTTGTAAGCGCACTGACTACCGGATTCTCAATAGATCAAAGAAATAGTCCGTTAAATCCGACCTCGGGCTACTATCTATCTCTTGAAGGAAAGATGGCTTCCCCACTAATTGGATCAGAAGCATATTTCGGACAGCTCTCACTAAAAGCAACTACTGTCTCTGAAATATCTGAACGTTTTCCTGATTTCTCTATAGCTCTCGCCGCAAATGCTGGAATCGGACGAGCCTTTGGAGAAACCGATCAGATTCCGATTAGCTTTAGATACTTTACAGGTGGAAGAACATCAGTCCGTGGATTTAAGGAGAACTCTCTTGGCGATCGTGGTGATAATGGATCTGTTATAGGTGGAGATCTTCTTATGGGAACTAATGCCGAACTCCGTTACGACCTCTCTGACTCAATAGAAACACATTTATTCTTTGACTCTGGATCAGTTTTCCTGGAGGAAAGGTCCCCTTCCATCGGAGATCTTAGATATTCGAGCGGTGTCGGCGTTAGATATCGCTCTCCGATTGGACCTATTGGCTTAGATCTAGGAGCTCCGATTGATCGAGAAGATGGAGAGTCCCCATATCGCATTCACTTCTCAATTGGTTCGATGTTTTAATATTACCGTATCAATAACAGCCGAAATCCTCAAAAAGAATCGAACTTAACTACCTAATATTACATAGTGATTTAAATTTCTTCTAATTAATAGCTCCCGTCATCAACTAGTTAGCATCGAAAGATTTTGAGTGGGGAAGATTTATATAAATCAATCCTTACCAAAAAGAAGGAGAAGGATTATGAGTGGCTTAATACTTGTTCAAAATGAGAGTTCCCGTGCTTTACTAGCTAAGATAGCTGAAAGTGCTCAACAAGCTGGAATAAGCGAAATCTCAATAGTTGGCGCAGAGAATGGATTGCCAGGATTCTCCTCCTACAATCAGAGCGCAATTCATTCTGCGATCGAAGCCGCTCTAAATGACCTCAAAAGTTCTCGAGTAACAATTCTCAACCTTGGGATATTCCAAGAGGCATCACAGCTCTCAGCTCTACTCTCATCACTATCCAATAGCCAAAGCGAATTGACAGTCGCTCAGTTTAGAAGAGGTGATGACTTAATAGCAGCAAATGAGGGATCAGTTGAAGATCTTATTGACCTGTTAAGCAATAATCCTGAATGGCCGGCAATGGCTATTTCAGCAGATAGAGAGCTCGCACTTTCTCTAATTAAAGGACAAGCTGATTCAATCTCTGAAATAATTGCGCTAATGTTAGTACGAGGTACCATTCAGGGGGCTTCAATTGGTGCCACATCTGAGATCTTCAAAAGTTCTTCATTAGAACTAAGCTTAAGCAACACAGCGATGGCTCGGCTTTTAGGAATTGTTCTTTCAGAGTGTAACATTGAAGAGCTCTTTCCAAACCATCCATGGGATAGACATCAGGAAGAGAGCGCTGCCGCAGCTTATCACGCTCTAGCAGCACTATTTATTAAGTTTGGAGAGCTTTCTGGAGCTGCAGAGTGCTTGGCTCTCAGCGATCAATTTGAGGACTCTCCTCGCTCGCTAGCACTTAAAGGGATGATTGCTAGATTAAAAGGGGAAACATTAGGAGCTGTAGCTAATATGGTTGCAAGTCTCCAACAATATGAGCTCCGTAAATTGAGCAATGCCAACCATTTTGTGCGGTTTATTCCACGCAATATTGAGCAGATTACTGTTAAATTACAGGCTGGATTAAGTGCATTAAATCGCTCAGAGAACGAAAAAGCATTAGAGCTGTTCTCTGAAGCTGTATTTAACTTCGATCCTTTCTTTAGTCAGGCAGGATTACCTCGGTAATACGAGCTTTATTACCCCTTTTGCGATTCTCAATATCTAGCGAAATGTGCTAGAACCGTCCGGTACTTACGGGTGCTCAACGCCCTTATCGGTGTCAGTTTTGACACCTAACCGATGGTTTTGTGAAGTTACATCCACTATCAGAAATTGGTCCTAAATTATTCTCAGCCGGTATCGTGCTGATGATATTCCTTTTTCTCTCCGGCCCAGCTGGATTTTGGAGTATGGAACATGGAGCGATAGTTAGCTTCAAAAGCGGTTTAATTATCTATGTCCCTTTGCTTCTTATTGGTGCAGCTCTTAACCGTCGGAGACCTCTCTACTCTTGGATTAACCCAGAGATATTCACACTACTACTCGCTCTAATTTTCTTTTCGGATTGGCTAAATAGAGCCTACAACCTATTTCAAGGGCCAAATATAAGAGGCGAGCTAATCTTAGGAGGATTAATAACTTTTGGATTAGTTTGGGTACGTGCGACATCTCTCTTTACTATAGCAGCCCCCCTACTCTCGATTTTGTGTGCAGTTTTATTTTGGAAAGAGCTAAATGGGAAGCTCCTGTTTTCTGATGATCTTGCTACATTCTTTTATCGGCTAGATCTTTTAAAGAGCCAATTCCCAGCTATCCCTTTTTACAACCCGGAATGGAACGGCGGAATTGATCAACGTGATTTTTTTGCTACAGGAGCATTAAGTCCATTTTTCATCTTTTCCCCTCTGATCTATCTGTTCGATTTAAAGACTGTCTTCAATCTTATTATTACTCTGATCTTATTTGTCATTACCCCACTAGGAACTTTTTTTGCAGCTCGGATAGCAAAACTAGATCTTAGGGTCTCCTCAATCGCAGCCCTTCTTGTCATGTCATCAGGTTTAGTTTGGTATCGGTGGGCGATCTCTTACGGAACTCTTGGTTTTCTTATTAGCATTGCTCTATTACCCCTTGTCTTTGCACTAGTATATTCATACATCAACTCACCAAAAAACTTTTCCCTATTCAAAGAAATTAGTCTCGTAGTTCTTTTATCAACAATGCTTCTTTGGTCGCCTTCGGGCATATGCTTAATCCCCACAATTATTTGGGGTCTTTTAAGGATTACACATCTACCATTTATTAGGACTCAGCGGATTGGATTAGCACTAGTAGCGATCAATCTCCCATGGATCCTGCTTTTTATGTCGGTTTCAAAGGTTGGATCATTTCTTCATTCAGAAAATAAAGCTCCAATTAATGTTTCAAGTTCTACAACTCCTTCAGCTCCAAGCGAAGCGACTCCAGTACACATCAAACATTCAACTCATAAGGTTGATTACGAGCGCAG
>CAZTER010000218.1:0-4190 GCA_964612045.1 uncultured Bdellovibrionales bacterium | reverse complement strand
TCTTGGAGTATTCGTTGGTTTAGGTGTCGGAGTTTTTTTCTTCGCAGTTGGTTTAGGTGTTGGTGTTTTAGTCGCCTTGACCTTAGGTGTTGGAGTATTTGTTACCCGTGGTGTCGGTGTCTTGGTTGGAGTAGGAGTTACTCGCGCCGTAGGCGTCTTAGTTGGAGTAGAAGTTACTCGTGGCGTTGGCGTCTTTGTCGGGCTTGAGGCTGGTGTTGGAGTGAAAGAATCACAACCACCCCCTTCATTCTCTATTGGGCTACAGTTATCAGACTTTACTGAATCGCTAGCTTCAACCATCTGACATTTCTTTGTCAGAAATCCAGAACACCTATAATAGCCACTTTTTGAATCTGGGCATGAAGCAGAATCTGTGACGAATTTTCCAGCAGTATGCGAAGGAAGTGTGCTATTTCCAAAATCTTGATCTCCCAAGTATTCCCATTGTTGACAACAATATAAAGATCCCTCGGAGATCGGACATGCATCAGGATCCGTAGTTTCACCACTATCAAGAGCGCATGGAATAGTAGCACCAAACTCTAAGCAACTCTTCCCTTTTAAATCTTTACACTTACTCAAACCAACCTGACCGATATAATTGGCAGTAGCATCCCAGCGCGCAAGAGCCTGACATTTTGGATTAACTCCGCCATAACCACCATTCCAATCTATTACTGGTCCAGCAAGAGAGATCTCCCACCCTGGATTTGCACTTTTTGCAGCAGTCATCGCTTTCTCTATGGCAGACTTGTTCTCCATTGAGGAACATCCAGTCGTGAATCCCACTAATTTACAATTTTTGTCTACCTTACCACAGAGACTTACCATCGCCTTTACGCAGGTCGCTCCAGTACTTGACCCACCATGTCCAGCATACCAATATTTAAAAGTATCACATCCTGAAGGTTTTTTCGGCTTGCTTGGTCTTTCAAAGCACGTACTAATCTCCTCTCCTTCATCATTATGTTTCCATGTAACTACTACTCCACTAGGAGATGGTGGATTTCCATCCGTAGAACAGGCAGACAGAAAGCTCTCACATTCATTCTTAAATAGATCTACTTCAGAGTCACAAGTATTGGTCTGATAATCACAGTGACAACATGTTTTCGGTTTTTTACATCCTATAGTACAGCCCGAACCGGTTGAAGCAGCCAATGACATAGGAGCTCCTCCGATAGAAGCCTCTTCTGTTTCCGGTAGAGAAGGATCGAAGTTATTATCACCTTCATCACACTCCTCATACGATTCAGGATTTACTGTTCCATCTCCGCAAGATGGAGTTTCAGTTGGTGTTCTCGTTCTAGTTGGTGTTTGAGTAGGTGTAAATGTTGGCGTTTCTGTTGGAGTCTCGGTTGGCGTTGGGGTCTCAGTCCAAGTTGGAGTCTCGGTTGCTGTCTCTGTCGGAGTAGATGTTGCTGTTGCAGTTTCTGTTTGTGTAACTGTTGGTGTGGAAGTTTTTGTTCCTGTTGGTGACTTACTCGCTGTTACAGTTGGTGGTGCTGTAGGAAGAGGATCTAGTGTTGGTGTAACAGTCTTTGTTAGAGATGGTGTAATTGTAGCTGTTTTAGTAACCGTAGCTGTTGAGGTTACTGTACCAGTATTCGTAGGAGAGTTTGTACCAGTATTCGTTGGGAGTTGTGTAGGTGTATTACTAGGCGCCGTAGTCGCAGTAGGAATCGGAGTAACAGTATAAGCAGTTGTTTCTGTAGGTTCTGGTGTTACAGTCTCCTCAGGGGTTGGTGAATCATAAGGTGTATCAGTTGGAGAATCTGTAGGTTCATCGGTCGGTGATGCAGTTGGCTCCTCAGTCCATATTTCTGTCGGGATCTCAGAAGGACTCTCTTCAGGAGTTGCTGTTTCCGTAGGTGTAGGCTCTTCTTCACAGGTTCCACAAGTAGAACAAAGACCAGAAGGACACTGCTCGTAACATGGAGGAGACTCAGCGCAATTAAACTCGTGGGTAATCCCACAAGTATCAGTAACTTGGCAATAAACATCATCTTCACCTTCGCCAGCTAACTCTGAAGGTGGAGATCCTGTTACTTCCTCTCCAACTTCTACATCATCAGAAGAATCAGATTCCTCATCAGAGGATAGAAGTGAATCAATCTCAACTTCACCGGAGACTACCTTAGCGACAAGATCTTCCATCGTGGCTAAAGCACCAGGTCTAAGCTCAACTATCCAAGAAGTTACATCCTTTCCCTGCGCCCCACCCTTTCCAACAATCATAACTGCAGAAGGAAGCTCTTGATCTTCTTTCCCTCTAATGATTAAGCGCTTTAATCTAACCCTGACATCAACGGGAAGCTTTATCCCCTCTATCTGCGTTTCAATATCAGAGAAAAAACTCTCTGGTTTACCTTTAAATTTAAAGATGCGTTTCCCTTTATCACTTTCAGACCTAAGAAGACGAACATCTCCAGAAGTTTGAACCTCTAAAATTTTAGGGGTAAATCCTAATTTAAAAACTGATTCACTAAAATTTACTCGCTTTCCGATTAAAAAACGCTTTGCTCCATTACTATTTGGTGATTCTGGTAATGGCTTTATTCGACCTTTGAGCAATCGAGCTAACTCGAACTCAGTTCCGAGATCTTCGAAACGACTTCCTAATAATGAAACTTTTCGTAATCCTTCTATAGGAATTACCCATTTCAATTCTGGGTCATATCCAACATAACTGAAATTACCGCTCCCTAAGATTTGCAGTATTTCACCCTTCGATATCTTACTAAATTTTGGACTCTCGCCTTTTCTAGGGAGCGCGATCAATGCAACTAGCGTTACTGTTGCTATGAAAAAGATCGCTAATTTTAAAAACTTTTTGTGCATTTCTTTATGAAAATCATCTCTTTGTTAATACAAAGATTAGACCTCTCCGAGAGTTCCAACAATCTATCCATTGACTACAACTCTAGTCAATAAAGATTCCATCTATTTCAATGACGATTGAAGCCCTACCCCTTAATTTACCATATCGGAAAGATCTACCCGACTAACTAATAATCCCACCGAAAAGTCGTTCAATCTTGGGAGATTCAGAATGGCACAATAGTGCACGTTATCATATGATTCGAGCACAAACTGTGTAAAAGATTATGTCACGTAGATTAAAGAAAAGATCAGAGAAAAGTGGCCTTCCCCCTGGGTCATTAGTACGCCTCGGTGAAAAAAAATCTGATACGACTACCTTAAGAGTGATTCGCTATTCAAAGGATAAAATTGAGGAACTTTCTTCAGCGAGCGTTGAAGAAGCTCTAAGCTCTCAAGATCCCGATATGATTAGCTGGATCAATATAGATGGGATTGATGATGTTGCAACTATTGAGAAGATAGGGTCTCATTTTGGGATTCATCCTCTAGTCCTAGAAGATCTTTTAAATACCTCGATCCGTCCCAAACATGAGGATTTTGGTGGTTACTTTGTCACCATACTTAAAATGTTGATACCACGACCCCCAGGAAAAGGACCCGATTCAGAGTCGCCATTTACGATTGAACAGGTAACCCTAATTCTAGGTCCTAAATGGATCTTGTCATTCCAAGAGAGAGCCAATGGTGACGTATTCGACAAGGTTCGTGAACGTCTAAGAGCAGGACGAGTTCGCATAAGATCCCTTGGTCCAGCATATCTATTCTATGCTCTAGTTGATGCAATAGTAGATGGCTACTTCCTTGTACTAGAAAATCTAGGTGAAGACATAGAGAAGCTTGAAGATAAGGTTACTGATAATCCAGAAGCTGTAGAGCTTCCCGATATCCATTCGTTACGCCATCACGCGCTGGAGCTCAGACGAGCAATATGGCCAGTTCGAGATATTATGTCAGCATTATCAAGGGATGATTGCGATCTTATTCCAGATGAAATTGAGATCTACTTCCGTGATATCTACGATCACTCAGTTGAAACAATAGATATCCTTGAAGCCTATAGAGAAATGGTAAGTGGTTTAATGGAGCTCTATCTTAGCTCGATTAGTAATCGCCTAAATTCTGTAATGATGGTTCTTACTGTAGCAACTGTTATCTTTATGCCGCTCACCTTTATCGTAGGTCTGTATGGCATGAATTTTAAATACATGCCTGAGCTAGAATGGAAGTACGGCTATCCAATCGTGCTCATCTCAATGTTACTTATCGCTGGAGTTATGGTTTATATCTTCAAGCGTAAGAAATGGATC
>CAZTER010000217.1:0-4193 GCA_964612045.1 uncultured Bdellovibrionales bacterium | reverse complement strand
TTATAGTTTGGTGGTTGTTTCAAGATTTTGATCTTCTGTTAGTCGCGCTTCTTGGTGCCGTAATGATGTTAGTATGGGCTCAAAATGCTATCAGGCAAACTGTAATAAGGTCTTTCTTCTCGATATTCAAAGCGAGATTTCCAGATGTTATTTTAAGACCACTAATTTTGTTGTGCGCTGTTTGCTCTCTGATTTTTATCCTGGATGATAAAGTTAACGCTGCACAGGTTATGCTACTTCATCTTTTTGCTGTTATCGTTTCATTCGCTCTTGGTTTTTATCTGAGTATAAAACTTTTAAATGGAAGTACTACAGGAGTAAGTGAATCTTCTGAGGCTCAAAGTTGGAATAAGTCTGCCACGATTCTGTTGTATGTTAGTTTGGTCGCAATTGTTATTGCTGAGATTGATAAGGTTCTGATCGGACATTTTATGTCATTGGAGCAAGTTGGTAATTTTTCAGTTGCTTCTAGACTTGCTGTACTAACTCTCTTTACTCAGGATGCTATTGCAGCAGTTGCCGCGCCTTTAATATCTAAGGCTAGATCCGTTGATGGTTTTGGCAGTTTAAAAGAGATCTCAAAGAAGATAACTCAATGGAGTATCTTTACTGCGATGCCTATTCTTTTTTCCTTGTTGGTTGTCGGATCAGTTTTATTGTCCTTGTTTGGAGAGCGATTCGTGCAGGTTTATCCCGCGCTAGTTATTATGAGCTCGGTTTATTTTATCTCTTTGTTTTTTGGCCCAGGTGGATACATTTTAACGATGAGTGGCCACCAAAAGAGTTGTCTTCGTGGCTCTATTATTACTGTATTAGCTCAGGTAGCGTTAATTTTAGTCGCAATATCCACAGATAATTTCTCTGTGATAGCTTTGGCTAGTGCTAGTGCTATTTTAATGCGAGCGGTAACGATGTGGTGGTTAGTAAAAAAACACCTTGGATTTAGTTGTTCTCTACTGCTCTAGCATGAGCTTTTACTAAGGTTAATAGAGAATCTAACTGGAAAGGTTTAGAGAGAAATCCTGAGGCGCCATGCTTGATCAGTTTTCTAACTTCATCTCCTTCTGGATACCCTGACATCAGAATTATAGGCAACGATGGATCTATCTCTCTGATTATTTCGAAGCATTCATTTACTGTGGTATTAGGAAGATGCATGTCAAGCAAGATAGCACTGACATCTTTATGATAGTTGCCGAGCCAGTTAGCAGCTTGTTCAAAAGATCCAATACATTGTACTGAGATCTTCTCTCTTAAGAGAAAAGCTTCAATCACTCCACCTATTGAAGGTTCATCATCTATAACTAGAACAATGCCATCTAACCCCTTTGTAGGAGATGGAATATCGCCCTGCCTTAAGCTGATGGAACGAACAAGAGGAAGATATATTGAGAAGGTTGTCCCTTTATTTAATTCGGAAGCAGCTTCGATCCATCCACCATGTTGCTGAATGATTGTATAGACCATAGCTAAGCCGAGACCCGATCCTCCAGAGCTTTTTTTGGTGGTAAAGAATGGCTCAAAGATTTTATCTAAGTTTTCTGGAGATATGCCGCAACCAGAATCAGATATTTTAAGTCTTATAAACTCTCCATCTCTTGCTCTTGCATTACGAGTTGATGCATCTGAAAAAGTAGCAACATCAAGAGAGAAAGCTAACTCTCCGCCCTTCGGCATGGCATGACAAGCATTGATTATTAGGTTTGTTAATACGTTTCTAAGTTGATTTCGATCTCCTCTGATTAGATGAGCATCTTCTGGGAAGCTGTAAACTGTACGAATCGAGCGGTGTACAACCTTGGAGAGGAATTCAACGGTATCGATAACTGTTTGGCCGATATCAATCTCTGTGCTCTCCATCTTTGAGTGGCGCGCAAATCCTAAGAGCTCTCGTATTAGTGAGCTTGATTGTTCACATCCACCGCGAGCTAATTTTACGGAGCGAATAATTTCAGGATTCTCTCCTCCAAGTAGATCAATTAGTTGTAGATGCCCTTCTATGGCGGTAAGAGCATTATTTAAGTCGTGAGCTAATCCAGCAGCTAATTGACCAATGGCTTCCATCTTCTGTGCTTGAGCAAGTTGTCTCTGGAGTCTAAGTGCTTCATCCTGAGCATTGAGTTGATCTGTAATATCAATTGCAAAAACAACTACACCAGCGATTGAACCTGAAGCGTCACGATATGGAACTTTGTCAGTTTGAACCCAACGTTTATCTCCATCCTTGGTTAGAAGTGGCTCTAATATTCCCAGCTTAGGTTTGCCAGAGGTAATAACTTCAAGGTCAGCCTCGTAATATTTGGAGGCTTCATCAGGATAGAGATCGTACGCACTCTTTCCTTCAATCTGAGTAATGTTCATTCCGAATGATTCTGCGGCCGCGCTGTTTAATCGAACAATTCTATTGTGGCAATCTTTAATCCATATCATTGCAGGGACTGAGTCAAAGATTAACTGCCATTCCTCTCGCTTGTGACGTAATGCTGCTTCAGTTTCACGTTGCATAGAAAGGTCTGTTATTACTGCACATGCACCGATGATCTCTCCCTGTTCTCCAAGAAGAGGGCTTCCAGATATTGTAACAGGAATTAGTCGACCTTCTTTGTGGACTAAATCTAATTCATATTTTTCACTAATACCGTTGGCCCTACGTTTCTTTCTCTCTATAAATTCTGGCCAGACAGCTTTAGGAAGAAAAGCTTCATAGTCCTTCTTTCCAACTAGTTCGTTAGGTGTTCTCCCAAGGATCTGTGAGATGCGTGAGTTCGCGTAGGTAATTGTATGGTTGTTATCTGCGATCACAATTCCTTGTTCAATGCTTTCAGCAAGAAGAAGGAGTTGTTTATTTGGATCTGTAACCGAGATAGTTGAAGCAGGCAGCTCTTCGATGTTTTCGCCATCAGAGCCAGTGCGCCCGACAGTAAAATTAAGTACTTTGCCCCTCTTCATCAATGATATTCCCGCCTAGCCTGGTTTCTTGATGATAGCAAACTATTGGAATTATTTCCGAAAAATTTCATCACTTATAAAAGTCAGTAAATTCAAATGTTTGTCGTAGAACTATTAGTTTAATGCTTTGATGTTGTTTTTCTGAAAGGGAATAACCAGATCTTTCTATAGGAGCTCTTGAGGTAAAGACTTATCTTCTTGAACTGAATGTAAGATCTTCAGCCATAAATTTTTTACACGTTCTGGAGAGAAGTGCTGTCTTACTAGTTGAGTTCCTTTTTTCAGCTCATCTTTGGCTTCGTTTGTATTAGCAAGGAGATCGAATTTGTAAGCAAGTTCAACGGGGCTGCCCGTTGGAACAATTAATCCAGCTTTGCTCCATCCTAGGATATCTCGAGCTCCAAAATCGCAATCAGTTGCAACTATTGGACAACCATATGAAGCTGCTTCTAGTAAGACAGTTGGAAATCCTTCGTAGTCTGAGCTAAGGGTAAAAATTCCACAGCTCTTATATAGAGGGGCGAGATCTGAGATATTTCCTATTAATTTAACCTGATTATGCAAATTTAGATCTGAGATCTTTTTTTGTAAGGCTTTACGTAGAGGACCTTCTCCAGCGATAATTAATCTCCAGTGAGGAGTTTCTTTAACAAAGATCTTAAAAGCATCGATTAGAACATCAAATCTTTTTTGTTTAGTTAGCCTTCCCACACTTAAGATAAAAGGTTCTCTAGAGGAGGCCTCTGAAGTTTCGAATATTACTGGAGCGGAGTTCGGAATTACTTCTGTCTTGGACTGAAGAGCTGCTGGCAAAGTTGACCTTGCATCATGGGTTTGTACCACCACTTTATCTGCGCATCGATAAACAAGATCTCTAAAAAAGATGAATAACAATCGGAAGAGGGCTGGAGTTCTATCTGGTAGGGAGGTTCTTAGTGGATTTATCCTCTCGCTTACAATTGTTTTGTATGGAAGACCGAGCGTCGAGAGGAGAGTAATTATATTAGTTTGATCGATAAATGAAACGACAATGTCTGGATTAATCTCTATCAACCTGCTTCTAAGGTTAGCTGGAAGTTTTATTAATCTTAATAACCTATCTTTTATCGGAAGTCCTGAGGTTCCTATTTTAAATGAAGAGATGTTGAGATCTTTAAACTCCTCTGGAATCGGATCTTTTAGCTCATTTAATAAAACGACTGAAAGCTGGATATCTGGTTCAGATGAAAGATCTCTCGCGATTC
>CAZTER010000216.1:0-4217 GCA_964612045.1 uncultured Bdellovibrionales bacterium | reverse complement strand
AAACCTTCCTCCAAATGGAGAGAGTTTTGCAATGAAGCGATCTGTTTCTACGATAACGGATGGAGAGCTGTTAACCTCTTCAATGGAAGGAAGTGATGTAGCTGAACTATTAACTACTCCTGGCGCGATCTGTGTAGCTCCTGCTTGTACTGAGGAGTTGAGCGTCGTCGCAGTATTTGCGGTACCTTCTATTGTTTGTTGAGTTTGTGCTGGCTTTAATGTGTTTTGGTACGGTTCGATGACGTACTGGGTGTAAACCATGATAAAGGCGATTGATACTAATACCGCCATCCAAGTTTTTTTATCGTCCATTTATCCTCTTTTACAAAAAAATCTTTTTACACGTATCTTTTCCGGTACAGGATCTTCTCCCCATGTGCGACAGTATGGATTGCATCTAACAATCCTATGCGCTGAAAGTGCAGATCCCCAAAATAAACCATGCCTTTCAACTGCTTCGACTGCATAGTCGGAGCACCTTGGGTGAAATCTACACTGTTGTCCGATCCAAGGTGAAAGAAGTAAGCGATATAACTTATGAAGTGATTTAACGATCCAAAGTATCAGATGTGGTTTCGCCATAACTGCTTTGCTTATCTTAAATACGATCCAAAAGTTTCACTAAACTTTCTTGGAACTCAGAGAAAGTTAACTCTAGAGCTCTCGGGCGAGCGATTATTACAATATCTAGAGATCCTCTCAAGTTTTGTTGATACTTGCGAAAGACCTCCCGTGACCAACGTTTTATCCTGTTTCTATCAACAGCTCTTTTAGAGATCTTCTTTGAGACGGTTAATCCGACTCTATGCCTAGAAAGGGAGTTATCTATATAAAGGACCGTTATTGAACCAGAGGTGATTTTACGCCCTTTACGGCTAGCAGCTTCAAACTCCTTGCTTTTAAGGATGCGAGATTTTCTAGAAAAACTTTCTCTTCTCAAAGATAACTCTCTGCTAGACCTTTAAAGACCAAACAAGGATATAGTAGCCCTACAGCCTCTCAAATGAGCCTATTCTGCAAATTAGAGCTATTCGTAGCTCTTACTCTACAATTCTTCGTTCGTAGCCTTTGGGAGCTTTTCAATAAATTCCCAGCAAACAAAGTTACTGTAAGCAGATATACAGCGAATAGAAATACTGTGAATAAAGATACTTCAAATATAAAATAAGGGAACACTCGACCAGAGCCGATGTCTTATTTTATCTGTAGTGTCCCTTACGAGGGGTTGTTACAGATATTGAGTGACGACCACGACGTCTACGGTTGCTAAGGACTTTTCTGCCACCTTTTGTGGTCATTCTTTTTCTAAATCCATGGGTGGTTTTTCGGCTTTTTTTACTAGGCTTGTAAGTGCGCTTCATGTCCTACGCTCCGGAATTCCTAAAACTTAAATAGGTTAAGATTAACTGCCAAACCACTATATAGCTGGGCTGCAAATTAAGAGGTGTCTTTATAAGGGTTAAAAGGAGAAAAAGCAAATATTGTACAAAAAATAGACAGATCGGTCAGTTGGCTTTGATTTACTATACACTTAGAGCCGTTTTTCTCCCTGCTCTAAATGGTTGACTACATAGTCCCTTACTCCTTCCTCTAAGGAATGAAACTTGGATGCTATGCCTGTATTTATTAAACGATGCATCTCTGCCTTTGTGTAGTTCTGGTACTGACCCTTTAGCGAGCCAGGCATATCGATATATTCAATCTTAGGTGAGAGTCCTAGAGCTTTAAATACAGAGGTTGCTAGATCATTCCAAGAGCGAGCAATGCCACTTCCTAGATTAAAGATTCCATGTACATGACTATATTGATCTGAGAGCAGAGAGTTCATTACGTTTGCGCAGTCCTTGACGTAAACAAAATCTCTACACTGCTCGCCGTCTTTAAATTTAGGATCATTTGAGCGAAATAACTTTACTATTCCATTCTCCTTAACCTGTTTCCATGCTTTATGAACAACGCTTCGCATTTCGTTTTTGTGGTCTTCGTTAGGTCCATAGACATTAAAGAACTTTAAGCCGACAACCTTATCTAGTAGAGAGTTGTTGATGATCCATAGGTCAAATAGCTGTTTAGAATATCCGTATCCGTTTAGTGGCTTAAGATTCGGAATGCGAGATAGATCGTCGTCATATCCATTCGTGCCATCTCCATACGTGGCCGCGCTGCTGGCATAAACAAATCTTGCATTTTGAGAGATGGCAAGCTTTGCTAGGCTCTTTGAATAGTTAACGTTGTTTCTGAATAGATAATCAACATCTTTCTCTGTCGTGGCGGAGCATGCTCCTAGATGGAATATCGCAGAGATCTCCCCCTTAAATTTGCCATCATCAACTAATTCAATAAATTTATCTTTGTGTATGTAGTCAGAGAATTTTTTACCAACTAAGTTTTGCCACTTCGTGCTGGTAGATAGGTTATCAACAACAATGATATCTGAGTGACCACTTTGGTTTAAAGTAGAGAGAAGGGCGCTTCCAATAAAGCCAGCACCGCCAGTTAGAATAATCTTGCTCATGCGAAGGATCTATCACAGATAGGATTATATTTCTAATGTACTGTTAATCCACTTTCCATAATTGACCGCCTTTGTCGAGTAAGGCTTTGCAGTTATTTAGAATCTCGTCTGGTAGGTGAAAACCAACTCCGTGCGCTATCCTTACTATCTGAAAAGGATCGGCGCTGAGAGAGGAATTGGACTTTATAAGGGAGTACGCCGCTACCATTCCAATCTGTTGGGCATCTGCTGGACCTTCCATCGTGGAGGATGATTTTAGCGAGAGAGGAAGTCCTTCTGGGGCAGAGATGTACCATCCTCGATTTAAACCCTCTAGTATCATCCTCCGTAAGTTGCATTGAGGGTGAGGGAGGTCGGATAGATCAGCACATTCTAGTAGAGCAACTCTGCGAGCCGCAAAAAAAGTAGGGACAAAGTTAGTTTCGAGTATTGCTTCAAGTCTTACCTCTAAAGCTTGAGAGGTTTGTTTCCAGTCTGATGGAGCGAAGGATTGGGCTAGAGAGTGAGAAGATCTAAAAGGGAGGATAAATCCAACTCTATTATTCTGAAACTTACTTTGCAGTTGTGTAAGATACGAATCACTTATTAGATCTCCTGCACGTAGAACCTGGATATAGCGACCTTCAGCCATGCTTATTGAAGCTTGAATTGCTTCAAATAGCCCTCTGTGAGTTGTCGTATTTAACCGGAGATACCGATCATCCAACTTTGTACGTTGGTTTGTATTTATCTCGCGCATCAGAGCTTTACTAGATGATTTTAACTCACTGTTATCTCCAATCGGAGTAAGAATGATTTCAAGATCTGCACCTTGTTGCTCTATCACTGAGCGGATTGTGTCTTCGAGTGATTTATCAACTCGATCGAATGGGATAATCACGCTCCAGCGATAGGAAGGTGCGAGCGCAATGGTTTCTGCTCTGTGAAAAATAAGAGACATTTCAGGTTCAGCATGAGCTAAGCCCCCACTTTGAGGACCAGTTTTATTGTCCTCTGTCATTCTATATGTGGCAAAAGGTTGCTTTATTCTTCGCACCAATGGGTTTTTGATAGCTATCCTCATCCATAGGTCGTAATCCATGGTGTAGTTGAGATTTACATCAAAAAGCTCGCCAGGATTTCTCTCGTTCTGTGTGATCAGATCTCTTCTGAAGAAGATCGCAGGTTGTGTAGGAATAGAGTATGGGATCCAATATTTAAGTAGATCAAACCAACTGCGAGGAATGTTTTCGACAGTGTAGTCTACCTTACCAACCTCGTTTGTTACATGACAATCTCCCATTACAATAGGATAGTCTTCCAGCGCTTCGATGGCAGAGTGAAAAGCTCCTGGAAGATAGCAGTCATCTGAATTTATCCAGGCGATTACATCACCAGACACCATTCCTAGAGCTTTATTTAAAGCATCTGATTGCCCACGATCTTTCTCTGACACCCATTTTATATCGCGATACTCTTTTAAGATCTGAGTTGTATTATCTGTAGATCCACCATCTATAACTATATGTTCATAGTTCGGATAATTTTGAGATCTCACGCTCTCTATCGTTTCTCTAATGTATTTACCCTGATTGAATGAAGGCGTGATGACAGAGATTTTTGGATATTGTTTATTCACGTGTTTTCCTTAAAACTACTATTGAAGGTGAGTCGACGATTCGATCAATGGTTGGTCTGCCAGAAATTGATAACTCTATCTTTA
>CAZTER010000215.1:0-4256 GCA_964612045.1 uncultured Bdellovibrionales bacterium | reverse complement strand
GCAGGTCGCAAAGCTATTGAAGCGAGAAGACATAACAGGATATGGTGAAACCATCGTGGAATGGATTTAGGAGCTTCTATGGAAACTGCTTCTTGCTCATAGCAATGCTTATGACAGACTGCGAAGCTTATGGCTTGCCCTGGTTGTTAAACCAAGGCAACAGCGATGGAGCATAGCGAATGAATCGTAGCGAAGCACAATTCATGAGAGTGGTCTGGCGTAAAGCATTAGCGAGCATAATCCAGTTTCCATGCCGATCTTCCTGTGTCTGACGTTCATGTTTGCACTGAACTCTCATCGTAGCACTTGCAGGCAGTACCTTTTAAAAGAAGCACTGAAGAACATAACCCTCAACACTTCAGACCAAAACTAACCTTTGCCTGCTCTACGCAGCAAATGTGGGAAAGGTAAGGTTTGGGATGATTATAGTGAATTCTCTAGTTGTTTAGAACACCTTTCTATTCTGTTCGTCTAAAATATACCCACCAAATTGCTTAACTCTATCTCTTGCATCTCGAAGGTTATATACTGTGCACAAATATCCATATGAATTGTAAACATTATATTCTTGAAACTCTTCCGGCTCCTGATCGTCGAGACTGTCTTCATCCTCTTCATCAATAATAAGCCAATCTTGAGCCATCTCACGTGAAATTAACAAGTTTTCAGCAGAGTAGAGCTCATCACGATATACATCCAGCACATCAAGTTCGTCCTCACCGCCCATAAAGATCAACTCCAAGGTTTCAATTCGATATTGGAGATATTTGATTTTGCTATCCAATTCAGCTTTTCTGATGGTTTGAAGCGCCTCCAATTTATGCTTCTGTTGTAAAGCTTTAGTAGACAGTTCATTTGGTATTTTTGTAGTCACAATATCAGTAATTTCGAAATTATTAGAACTAAAGAATTCTTCAAGAACGAATACTTCAATTTGTAATGTGCGCGCCAAGTCAACAATTGAATAGATACTCATAGGTTTTTGGGTTATTAAGAGCCTAATGCTAATGTCGGATTAAAAATTTTAATATTAAGCACACTTTTCCTCGGGATCTAGAAGCAAACCACGTAAATAAGGATTGCTAAACATTTAGGATCATTGGGTGAATGATAATCCCTCCTTAAGCCGAAATTAGAGGTAGGCTAAGGGTTGGGATAACCTTCTCATCCTAAACATTCTTAATGCCTTGGTAACCGCTAACTGATTAACTTAAAGAACTTTACCTATATTTGCTTAAAAGTTAAATGGATGGAGGATCTTTTAAACCTTAAAACATACAAGCTACTCGATGACTTTGGCGCAGGGAGTCATAAACCTGGTTCCGGTAGCGCAGCAGCATTACAAGGAATGATTGCTGCTAAATTGTTAGTCACAGTGATTGAACTCACTAATGGGGATGATTATAAGCTCAGGTACTCAAAGGTACTACCACGTCTATTGGATATGCAAGCTGTAATTAATAGTCGCATTTACCCGAGGCTTGCAGAACTTTTTCAATTAGATTCAGTTCAGTTTGGGAAGACAATAAAAGAAAGAGAACGACGTAACGCAGAAACTGATCTCATCAGTCACAACCTTTTAGCAAGAAGCGCACTGGCAGAACTTAAGGTTTCAATAAGACTTCCCTTGGAGATTGCGTCACTGTGCGTTGAGATAGCTGAGTTTGCGGAATATGTTTTTGATAATGCATTCCAGTCTGCGAGAGGAGATTCACAAGTTGCGTTAAGCAGTGCGGTTGCAGCTATAGCTGGTTGCTTATCAATAGTGCATCTAAATTTATTACCATTTGGAAGTGATTCATACAATTGGATTGAAAAGGTTAAATATAAGTGTGAGACCTTACAGAATCATTATGATAAACTTAACGCAGTTGCTGGGGAGAAAATGAATGTGCTGGTTAAGAAAGTAGAAGCGAAAAGATTGTTCTATAAGGAAGTGGATCAATTGCTAACTGTTACTAAGTCTACACAGCAACTAACCAACAAGCAAATGGAACAATTCGCTAGGGATTTACAGAATTTAGTTTGGTTAAATCGAAAAAGCATTTGGGGTGCGGAGATTGATATCAATGAAATGCATGTTCTTAATCCTTCGAAAGTGTTTGAGAAGGTGTTAGGCTACAAGTATGACAACAACCATGACCTTGGTTACGATTTTATAGATGGTCAGTTGGTAGAAATTGCAGGGTTAATAGATCAAGATAACAAATTGGTACAGATTTCAAACCATACTGGTAGCCATCTGCAAAACTTCACTGCAGCGCATGAGTTAGGTCATGCCCTTCTACATAAACAAAGCGTATTGCATCGGGATATACCGATTGATGGTTCGAATGAACTTAGAAATCGACCTCCAGAAGAGATGCAAGCTGACAAATTTGCTTCTTATTTCCTAATGCCTGAGAAACTTGTGAGGCGACGGTTTAAATTATTGTTTGGCACCTACGATTTTCGTATCAACTCGGACTCAGCGTTTAAGCTAACGGGTAATAGTAGTGCTAATGACCTTAGGATTAAGTGTAGAGATCTACGAGGTCTTTCATTGAAACTAAGTTCAGCAGAATCGTACGGTCAAGATTTCTTTGAACCTCTCTCTGCACATTTTAATGTATCTCCTACGGCCATGGCTATTAGATTGGAAGAGCTTAAACTAGTCCAGTACTAATCTTCTTCGATATTCGTAATTCACCCTTATCCATAATGAACTAACCTTTGCCTGCTCTATGCAGCAAATGATCATATGCCGAAATAGCGCTTTAATATAATAGTTATGACGACCGATACAATAACTCCAAGACCGAATAACTTATAATCTCGCAGGGCACTACGTTTTTCCCCTTTATCTAAAATAGCTTCGAAGTGACTAATAGCTTCAAGAGGTACTTGTTGGAGCGTTGCAACTTTACTTTTAAGCTGTGACTCTTCTACTGTAAGTTCGGAAAGTCTAGATTCTAATAGGTCGATACTACTTTCCTTCTCCTTCATAAGTGCTGTAAATTCGCCCGTCGCACGTTCTACCTCGGCAAAGGCGGTGTTTAAGAGATTTAAGGTTTCACTGAGCCTTGTCTTATAAGATTTAGGGTCTTCTATCCGGACGTCAAACAATTTAGCAAGAACCTCTTGTGTCTTTGTGGTCCTACCACGGATAACGGCATCTTTTAAGGATGCTTCAATTATTGATTTCAAGAACGATAAGCTACCTCCCAGCAAAGCAGCTAGAATTCCTCCAAGTATCTCAATCCCCATAGATATTTAAATTTATAATCAATGTTACTCGACCTTGCGCACAACCTCATTCATAGTGTAGTGTACGAATTGCTTCCCTAACTCAGTTAGTTCATATCCTTCACCATCATCAAATGCCGACTTCATAGTATTGGTTTTAATGTTTGATTGGACTCTTGCTTTTTTAACGAAGTTTCCAGCGTAATCAGTTTGTCTGTGTTGCCTGATTACGCCACCCATACTTAGGTCGCGAATCAACATTTTAAATAAGTCAGCCTCCAACGAGTTCTCACGAACCGAAGACCCATCGACCTGTTGCCAGATTTCCAGACGCGTTACACCTGGTACTTTATAAATTGCGCGTATCACAGCAAAGTGTATTTCATGGTATAAAGCCAGCCAGTCTAGAAAGAGGCGAATGAGATCATCGGCTACAAGCTTGTGAGCACCAGCATTAGTTAGTAATCTTCTAACAAACTCTCGTTTCTCTTGAGTGTCTGCGTCGTTCCAAACCCTAAATGACTTTCTGACGATCTGCAAATACTCTTCGCTTTCAATCCTT
The DNA here is from genome assembly GCA_964612045.1 of uncultured Bdellovibrionales bacterium. Lineage (GTDB taxonomy): Bacteria > Bdellovibrionota_C > UBA2361 > UBA2361 > UBA2361 > CAZTER01. The sequence goes on along the minus strand of CAZTER010000215.1, from coordinate 469 downwards.
TCATTTATATCATCTGAGAATTCATCTAACCTCTTTGCTATATCGATGAGAGTTTCGCTCAGTAATCTCATTTTGTTGGTGTGCTCACCTAACCATTGTTCATAAAGCTGGTTGCTTTTAACCTGTCCTCGATCTGACTTATAATCAGCCATCGCACTGAGAAATCCACCGACCCAAGGGATACTCCCAAGAGCGGCTCCAAACAGCTTGGAGAAGATTTGTTGTCGATTCGATTGAAAGGTAGCTGCAAGCTCGGCCTTAATTTTCTCATCGACGTCTGTATCTAGCAATTTGACCTCTTTCATTTATATAAAAGTAGCTAGAATGAATTAAGATCGTCGTTGCGGTCGTTTCGTTTTTTTAAGTTAGATAACCGTTCATTAAGAGATTCTTTTACATATTCTATAACAATATCTGGTATATCACCCAAATCTTTGTTGATAGCTTCTTGCATTGGTAAAAGCTCATC
>CAZTER010000214.1:0-4267 GCA_964612045.1 uncultured Bdellovibrionales bacterium | reverse complement strand
GATCTCTACTGCAGTGATATGCTCTATCCCGTTCTCTAATAGTCGAAACGAGAAATTTCCTGCGCCAGCGTACAATTCAATAACTCTTCGATTGCTTATTAATTGAGTAATGGTCTTTATTAAGACCTCGTTTCCTACATCGTTTACCTGACTAAAGTGACCAACTGGACGAATGCTGTCTGCCTCTTGGTTCTCAAAGATCTCAGCAGGTGTCATGCTGAAATTTTCTAATGTGCGTCTTAATTTTGAGTTGGGTTGTATGGCTTTTCCGCCAATCGTAGTGAATTTTACTAAGACCATCTCATCCCGCTGTTCGAGGATGCAGTTAGCACATTGAAGAGCTACTAACTGGGGCGCAATCTCTCTAAGCTTAGTAATAGCTTTGTTGATTACCTCTGATGATATTGGGCAATTAGTAATGTCTGCTACATGGCGCGAACCACGTTTATAGAAACCTAGATTTCCGTTCCTATCAAGATGTAAGGTAATTCTATTTCTATATCCATAATCTGGAAGTCGTCCTGATAGATCTGTATAGCCGTCAGTTGGACTTACTTTTAAGTGACGTTCGATCGTGCCGGAGATTAATTTTAGTTTTTCTTCTCTCTGTGTTTCGACTTCTAGGTACTGGAGATCGCATCCACCACAGACTGAGAAATGTGAACATTTTGGCTCTATTCTTGCTGGAGACAAAGTTTCAATCTCTTCAATCTTAGCTAAAACATATCGCCCATGATCTTTCTCTATTGAGCAACGCACGCGCTCTCCAGGAGCTGCGCCCCAGATCATAGCTTTCTTGCCGATAGAGTCAGGTGGTCCATCGACGATAGTACCTATAGATCTTCCACCTACTGCTAAACCGTAAATATCTACTGTAAGGATCATGTTGCTTGTTGAGAGGTTAAAGGGTGATATGGATTGACATGCTCTCTTATCGGCATATCTAGAATTGTACGTCTAAGTACATCAAGTGCTGTATGTGTGGCAAAAGTTCTGAGATTCCCTCTCTCTCCGCCGAAGAAGAAGCGATAGGCTCGAACCTTTCGATCGTGCGCTATCCCGACAAAAAATGTTCCAACTGGCATATTTTGACTTCCACCATCAGGGCCAGCATATCCTGTAGTTGAGATGGCGTAATCACTTCCGAATTGTTCAAGAGCGCCTAATGCCATTTCACAAGCAACCTCTCTGCTAACAACTCCGTTAGATTTCATAGTTCTCTTTCTTACTCCAAGGAGTTGATTCTTTGCTCTTTCCTGATAGGCGAGAACTCCTCCGAGAAAGAACTTTGAGGATCCAGGATGTTTAGTTAATGCTGCTCCGATCATTCCAGAGGTAAAGGATTCGGCCACTGCAACAGAAATTCCTCTTGCATGAAGCATGGCTGAGATAGTGCGATCTAGATTTGATTCAGCAGACTTAGAAAAGACGTATTCTGATCCGATACTAAGTATAGCTCTCTCCGCGCTCTTCTTTACTGAGGTAATCTCTTTCCCTGAAAAAACAACTTCAACCTCTGGGAACGCGACTCTATAAGCTATGTTAATATCTTCATCTGGTTGTGATTGTTGTACTAGTGATCCAACAACTGACTCTCCCAAGCCGAAAACTTTCAGAAATTCTCTATGAAGAGCAGGGGAATCTATGGCTAAGTGTTTAAGCATTGGAACGATCTGACTTTCTGTCATGGAGCGTAGTTCCTTTGGTACTCCAGGTAGACAAGCTATGAAATGATTGTCTGGTAGCGGCACTATGAAACCAAGGGCCGAACCGACCGGGTTGTCAATAATAGTGCTTCCTTCGGGGAATAGTGCCTGCTTGCAATTGGATGGATCAAACTGTCTTTGTCTTGATCTAAAATGAGTTTCAAGTCGTCCGAGAACATCTCCCTGCAATACTAATTTGCTGCCCGAGAATTCTGCTACTGCTTCTCTAGTTAGATCATCACTTGTTGGTCCAAGACCTCCAGAGATAATAATGCCGGTCGCCGAACGGAAAAGAAAAGCAAGGGACTCGTTAATAGCTCTAACTGAATCTTCACAAGAGAGGACATGACCAATCTGCCAGCCACTCGCGATAACTTCATCAATTAAGAAATGGGAGTTGGTCTCTTTAGTTCTGCCATCAAGAACTTCAGAACCGATCATTAATAGTGAGATAGTATTCATCGTTATAAATCTAAGGAGTAAGATCGAAAACTAGATAGGTTAATATCGTCCAGTAACACAGAATAAATCTTTTTGCTGTGTTTTAATAGGTCGTAAGTTAAAGATCTCTGATGAAAGTTAGGAAATCTTACTCTTAAATTAATTAGATAAAATATATCTAGATATTAACCGTGAGAAATTTCAGTTTCAGCCGCAGCTAAAGTAATAACACTCTCAGAGCTACTTCCCGGTATCTTAGCTAATGCTATCATTCTATCAGGTGAGTTGATTGCAGCTTGATGAAGCTCTTCTACTCTCTTCAGAGACGCCATAAGAATCTTCTTATCTAGAGGTTTAAAGAGCTCAATCTTAGGAAGATTTGTCCCTAGTGGGTTTACATATTTACTCTTATCCCACAAAGCAAAGTGCAGATGTGGTGCAGTGGCAAGGCCTGTTGCTCCAACATTTCCAATTACATCTCCTCTTGCTACACGAGCGCCATTTCGCGCTTGTGGTGAGATCTTTGAAAGATGCATGTATTCTGTTGACCACCTATCATTGTGTTTGATGCGAACGGTATAACCACCGCCGTTCTTCCATCCTGAGAAAGAGACGACACCATCTCCAACAGTTCTAACTGGAGTGCCAGTTGGAGCAGCGAGATCAACGCCGTTGTGTGGTCTGTGAACTTTTAATACTGGGTGAAATCTGTTGCTAGAGAAAGCAGAGGAGATTCTAGTGAATTTCACTGGATATTTTAAGAATCCACCACCAACTGATTCGCCATTCTCATTAAAATAGCGAGCTTTCCCCTGAGCATCCGTGTGACGAACGGCTGCGATTAATTTGCCACCTGTCATGATTGAAGCAGAAACTATTGCTCCATTCTCAATAACGGTTCCATCTGCTTTTGTGCGAGCTTTGTAAACTATAGAGAAGGTATCTCCAGGGTGAAGATCGCGCTCGAATCTTACTCTGTCCGCAAGGAGATCGACGAACTCATCGATCATTTCATATGGGATGCTGGCATTTTTAGCTGCATGCGCTAGTGAAGATGAGATAACACCACTAACTTCGCGCTCCTGTTCGAAGATCTCGGGGGTAAAGAGGGTGGTTTTAAACTGAGAGGAAGCATCCATCTCAAGTAAGAATACCTTCCCATCTTTAACTTCTCGTCGGAGTGTTTGAATTTGGCCAGAGGGATCAAGTTCAATATCTAATTCCTCTCCACTCTTAAGAGCTACTAGATAGGGGGCTTTATTTTTTAATGCTACCTCAGCATTGCGAGCGGCAGTTCTTTCTAAGCCGAATTTTGAGAAGATCGCTGATATTGTATCACCCTTGTTGACCTTCAACTTTACCCAGTTAGATGCTGGGGTGATGATGCTTTGAACAGCTGAAGAGACTGCAGAGTTAATCGGCTTGATAAGATCTAAAACTGAAAATGTCGATGTACTTACCGGACCCTTTGCAGAAAGGGATTGTGCTGGTGCAAGTAGAAATGTGCTGTCTAGGCCGCTGATACTATTTAATTCAGAATCAATAATATTAGAGCTCTTTATATTAGAGCTTAGTGATGATGGGTCAATCCCTACGACATTAACTGCCAATATAGTTATAGTGAGAAGGGCTAGAATAACTGAAAACTTCGATAAGCCAGAGATATTTGAAAGACGAGATGTATTTGAAAAGTTAGCTTTGCTTGAAACGCTAGCAATCGATCCATTAGCTGAATCTGAAATGACTCTATTCGCATCTCTATACTGGAGAGTGTTCAGAGCTCTAGATGTTTTGGAAATAACCTTCGCAAACACAATCTTCACAAACAAACACGACCTTTTGTTGGATATCTTTATTATCAGATATCTTTCGTTAGATATTTTAAGAGATCTATTTAAGTAGCTTTACTAAAGCGCCTTAAGTTAGCTCTCTTATCCATAAAGTGGCACTAGCTTTGCGTAACAATCTGGATGTATGAGTTATTATCGTAGATGGCCTTGAGGATCAAGGTATCTTATCAAAATGTAAGCATTTTTTACCTTTTGATAGAGCAAAAAAGCTCATTATAGGTAGCTCTATAGAAGTGGGATGTCGACTTTAAGTCCTTTAAACTACTATGG
>CAZTER010000213.1:0-4288 GCA_964612045.1 uncultured Bdellovibrionales bacterium | reverse complement strand
TGGTTAATCGGAGACTTTAATACCACTGACCACGACATTGAGAGCTGGGGGATAAATTCTCAGGCATTAAAAAAGGATGTAAAGTTAGCTTTTGCAGAGAAATATTTGGATCCATCTCTATCAAATAAAGAGTATGGAGTTATAAAAGAGTTTATTCAACAAGAGATTAAACACGGCTATTCGTTAAAGGGATTAAGAGAAGTCTGTTGGGATATTGCATTCAAAATTGCAGACTCTCCTAGAACTGAGAGAAGCCACCTTGAATTAGCAATCCGATATGCAGAATTAGCGATTCTGGCGTCAGAAAAATATCCTAATAGCGCAAGAACTATCCTTTTACTAACAAAGCTAGTCGCAGCTAATGAAAATGATAGGGCATACGAATTGCTTCCAGCTTCTGCAGTGCAAGAGTATATATCATGGGATCGCAAACCTTTACCTACTGATAGAGTAAGAGAAACTCCTGCTATCTCCCTTAGAGGATTAACGAAAGATCCTCTCGCTGTAATGAATAAAAAGAATGGAGGACTTTTTACCGAGAATGAGCAGCAAGTATTAAGCAATTTCCTATCTTCTTCAGCTATACCAGAAGAAACAAAAAGAGAGATTGAAAATGAATGTCTATTTAAGGCATGCATCTTGGCTAGAATTGGCAGTATGTCACTCTTTGACTTAAAGAAGAACTTCTATGAGCGAGCTCCAAATTTAGAAGAGGTCAATAGTATAGTTAGGTATGTAGATGTCGCTTTGCAAGATAACCATTTAGACCCTGAAAAAACTTCAAGACTCCTTCAGATCTGTGCTGCTTTAAAAATTGCAGAATATAAAGATCAGTCGATATATATATTGGATAGGCTAGGCAAGATACTATTAGATGGCAAGGCAGAGACTACAATTTCTCCACTTCTATCAAAGAGCAGCTTCCATTCCAGATCTGATCTCTCTAGCTAAATTTACAATTCGATCTAGTTGAGTGAACATTCCTTGCGATAACAATCCTGGTAGATTTTTTGCTTCTTCACCAAGGTGGTTTCGAACGTGTTCACCATATGAGGTAAAGACGAAATGCCCGTTTTGTTTAACAGCTCGCAGAAAATTCAAGACCGAACCAACACTTTTTCTAGCCTCATCATTCAAGTAGATATGATTGAGCGTAGTTGGAATTAATGTGTTCACAAGAAATTCAAGCGAAGCCTCTCCTCCCTTAGTTGGGGAAGTTATCTCGCCTGCTATTAAATGACTAAATGGTGCTGAATTATGTAAGCCATTGAGGGCACTTTCTGATCTAGATTCAGATAGCATTTGACAGAGAGCTTTGGAGCACAACTGCAACTTTCCGCCAGCTCTGTTTACATGAACAGCTTCTTTAGGATCAGGAGCTGTGACTCTTATATCCTTGCTATTTGGGACTAAGGCAGCTCCCATCGGAGCTCTAAATGCAAAAGATATAGCACCTTTATATGTAGCAACTGCGCTATAGATATCCTCTGGAGCTACTCCTGGAAAATAATTCATTAGATGAGCAAAGCAGCTCTCAAACAACTCTAATTTTTTATAAGATGAATCCTCTTTATCAAATCCAGAGGAAAGTGCTCTTCTTAACCTTAGATTTGCCTCGAAATCTCGATCTAAGTTTAAAAGGTCTTTAAGATCTTTACGCACATCAAGAGCAAAGAAGTTTGATAACTGCGCCTTAATACTATCATCCACACCATCAAATCCAGATAAAGCCCATTGAGCTATTACCTGTGAATAGGATTTGGATTTTAGCAGTGTATTGATATTAGCTAGAAGTAATGGAGTTCTATCATCAATCGCTGCCGCAGCTAAGATCTCTTTGTATTTCTCTTTATGAATATCAGCTGCCTTGTCATCTCGTAATGCAAGAAGATTGCGGGCTGCTTTGTCAGATAACGGCTTATCTTTACAATGACTAAGGAGCTCTGTCTGAGATACTCCATTATTAACAATTAACCCGTTAAAAATCCTAAGTTGCATTAACCCTAGTTGAGATTTATTTGGGCAAGGTCGATTGTCGAGGGATAATCTCCAAATCAATCCAGATAAAGGTGAAAATTGATGGCCAGAATTTGTAACAAGCCTCTTAAAATCTTCTAAAGGCATGTATGGGATTCTTCCGTGAGCAAGGTTCTTTAAGCGCGGAACGGAAAATCCTGTTCTGTCACCAAAAGGAACATTACTAAAGCCTTCAAGGAAGAATGAAGCTACCTTTGTTGGAGAGTTGAGGATTCCAGAGTTAAAGCGAGCAAGTGGTTTACGAGCAATTAAACCTATCTGATCCTTTACCTTAGCAAGCCAGGCCTCTCTATCTAATCTCTCTAGCTTAGAGAACTCTAATCCCCATAACTTATACTCTATTGCCTGTTCTGCATCAGGAGCGCGCTCTGGTCTACGTGCAAATTCTAGATGCAATTCCTTACGTTTTGCATCCATTACTTGCGAGAACTCATCTTGAGTGCGGCAAACTAAAAGAGCGATTAATCCAAATGGAGCCTGTAGGCTGTAGCGTCCTTGATCAAGGATAGAAAGTCTAACGGTGTTAATCTTTGGACGTCTTTGTGATGAAATATCACCATAGATTAAACGAGCAACAAATTCATGATCTATCTGTTGCTCCATCATGATCTGATAGATCTGATCTTGCGAACTCGTCCAAGGGATCCTTTCAAGAAGTTGTTGTTGTTCTATCCTTCTGTGGTCAATGGCATTAAAACGAAGAATCTTCTCAGAACACTTACTATCTATAACACCACGTTGCTGCAATAGTGAGAGTACAGCCTCACAAGCTTCTTTTGGAAGGGTATCGTAAGTAAAAAGTTGGCGAACTTTATTTTCATCAAGACAACCACGAAGATTATTCTGCAAAGAGCTTAGGTTAAAATCGATTCCTGCGACTTCCAGAGCAAATGACAATTGCAATGAAGAAGCAGATCTCCCCTGCCTTCTTCCATCGTGAAAACACACCCTCTTTGCTTCTCTTATCCGCTCATTACTCCAAGTTTTTCCTGGTTCTTTTAAATCAACTAAATTCAGCTGTTCAGCAATTTTTAGGAATTTGCCAAATGTAATGAACTCTCCATATTTTTTTCTTAGATACATCTTTGATGGATCTAATCCTGTTGCCTCAGTAAACTTTTCGGCTCCAAAATGAACTTGCCACTCTGTAAGAAGTCGCGCTGGAGTTCCCTCTTCTTCGTTGATTAAGAGATTTTTTAATGCGCGAATTGCTTTCTTAAATGTCTGGCGATTTTTTGCAGAGGATCTTGCTCTAGTATCCCAATCTTGAAGATGTCTAAAGTAAGTTGCTGAGAGAGGATTTCCGTCTATTCCCTTCTTCTCTTTAGTAACTAGTGAATGTGATCGCATTCCAAGCTGCTCAGCGTAACGCTTACAACTCATCTTAATTACTTTGACCCTCATATAAACAAGAAGCCAACGAAGCGGATCTTTTGAGGCCGCTGCTTCTTGAAGTGCGTTATTCATCGCATTTGAGATCTGACTTCCACGTATACCAGAGGGTTTGCGTACACGAGTAAATGAAGCTTCCCCTAATTCATCTCGACCAATCGATGAAGTTTTTAATTTACGTGGCTCCTTTTCTACTTGAGGCTGAGGATCTTTAGGTGCAGGAAGAATAGCATCAAAAAGAGATAGCTCCTTTGATGGAGTAGTTACAGGAGCTTTATCCGCTAGTGGCAACATCTGAGATTCGATACAGCTAAAAGATCTTTAAATTACGAGCTGTTGAAGAATAACACTCACTATTTGGCTAATCAAAAATCGGTAAAAGGAAATTTACCAAGAAGTCTGATTGGTTATCTCTCCTTGAAGAGCCGTATGGGAATGACCACTCAGAACTCTCAATGCTAGAGATGCAAATATTAATAATCCTTAGCGCGGGGACTTCAGTCCCCGTTGCACAGGTATTACGATAACCACGAAGGCTATATATTAACTACTTTAGTTTTTGAAACTCAAAGTGCATCGATGGTCGTGGTACTGGGACTAAAGTCCCAGCTCCAGACTAAAGTCCCAGCTCCATGTTTTATAAACTTCCCGCACCAAGATTACTCGCCCTGAGCTTGTCGAAGGGAAAGTCCCAGCTCCATGCTAAAGTTGCAGCTCTAAACTTTATTACTTAAATAGTGCTCTGTTCGTAATTGAAGCTTTTTCTTTCAAGCCGTAGTTTATCCTTTACAAAAATTATTTGGAGCGGGGACTTCAGTCCCCGTTGCACAGGTATTACGATAACCACGAAGGCTATATA
>CAZTER010000212.1:0-4288 GCA_964612045.1 uncultured Bdellovibrionales bacterium | reverse complement strand
TAATTATTCTCCGAAGATCTTTATAGATTAGTGGTGGAGATCTAAGAGTTAACGAATCAGAAAGGTCACAATTCAGCTTTAATCTCTTTAAAAGCACGATCTCTTTTAAATTTAAATCATTAAGTTGCCTAGCTCTTAGAGAACAAGAAAATAGTAGTGAAAATTCTGTTCTCGATACTGTTATTACAAACTCAGAGCTTATTTCAACCCTGGCAAATGCAATAGAGATTGAGAAATCTATAGTTTCTTCTTCATCTTTAACAGTAATAGCTGATAGTCCGAGCTCTGGATGCTTTTTTGGATTTGACCAAAGATTATTCCAGATTATAAATCAACACTGCGATAACTTTGATAAAGTTACGTTACTTCTCTACAGAGACCCCTATAGTATTCCAAGATTAGTGAAAGATCTGCCGGCTAAGGTAGAAATTAGAAAATTAGATAGCGCTTCTCAGGTCTATACAGAGCTTTCAAATATCAGAGGTAACAATAATACAGTTGTAATCTTTGGAGAAGAAATTTTAAAGGTAGTTCAACATGATTCAATCTTGCATACAGAGTCATACAGAGACGTTAAAGTTGTAATTGATGCAGATAGTCTCAATTTTCTTACAGATGCTGTGAAATCAAGTTTCGGAAAAAGAGAAGAGTTAAGTGAGGCTCTGTCCCGAGTGTCATTTGCAGATCTACTTTATTCCGCTAGTGATAAGGTAGTTGATGATATTATCTCTATAAGACCTGATATCAATGTCGTAAAACTATCACCGATCGTTGAGTTAGTTGATAATTTCCTTGTATCTCTATCTGATCGTGAGTCTATTTCATTAGGTGGAGCTTATAGAACTTTAGAATCTCCTGAACTTGAGAGGTTTCTAATGGAAGGAGAACCTCTCATGCAGACACTTCGATCGGCAAGCAATAATCAGATTCCTCGTATGCTATTAATTGGTGCCAGAGTTGAATCTACTTCATTAATATCTCAGAAGTTTCAGTTACATGGCGCAAATAACTCCAACTATCTTGATCAATTAGCAAGTTCACTATTTTATATAGATCTTATGGGGTTTTCCTGCGGCTATCCAGTAAGAATTCTAGAAGCGATAAGTAATGGTGCTGTAGTTTGTCTAAAAGAAAGTGATGCTTCGCTGCTAGGAGTAAGCGATGGAAAAGAGGCTATTACATATAAATCGTTCAGTGATTTAAAACAGAAGATAGAACTATCCTTAAAAGATTTAACAAAGTTAGAGAGAATGAGGGAACAAGCAGCTTCTCTTGTTATAAAAGAGAACTCTCAGGAGCGAGCAGTTACTACTTTTAATTCATTTTCCTCTGTATTCTTAACTCCGAACTCTAGACAATCAAAAGTACTGCAAGAGCTATCGAGACCTACTTATTCTAACTTCTAAAAATCGATATTTTCTAGGTTCCTATCTTTTTTTGAGAAAAGCTAACATTTAAATAGATAATAGATCTAATGCTCTTCGTTGAGAAATATTAGCCTGAGCTAGTATTGCAGTAGCAGTTTGTTGATGGATCTGTGCCTTTAACAATTTTGCTGTCTCCACAGCTATATCAGCGGATCGTATTCTAGATTCTGCTGCCTCAAGATTATTCTTCGCAGAGGTTAAATTATTAAGAGCACTTGATAGTCGACTTTCATTTGCACCAAGTAATCCACGCTTACTGTTTACAGTTTGTAAAGCTTCTGTAATCGCTGCCAGCGCTGTGCGCGCTGCACCCTGTCCGTCAGCTACACTATTGCCTGATATCGAGTAGGAGAGAGCGGAAGAGCTACTCTGAGCTAGTCCTATATCTTGAAGTCGTCCTTGCAGTGCAGAGATCTCTAGACGGCTATTTGAATATGAATTGAATCCTACCTGAATGATAACTTTTTGTGAGCTTTCAAGGATTTTAATTCCATTAAATTGGGTAGTTTTTGAAATCCTCTCAATTTCTGAGCCTAATGCTTCAAATTCCTTTTGTAGAGGTGATCTCTGAGCAGTTGAGTAAACACCATTTGCAGCTTGTTCAGCCAGTTCAGCCATTCGTTGTAGTATTGAAGATACAGCTTCGAGAGCTGAGTCTCCGATCGATATATATGACTGGCCATCACTTATATTTCTAATCGCTGTATTTGCGATCTTTGATTGTGACCTAAGAGCTTCGGCTATTGCTAGGCCGGCTGCATCATCAGAGGCTTTATTAATTCTCTGTCCACTTGCAAGGTTTGTGAGCGCAGAGGAGTGCTCTCTCGTCGCGCGGGCGAGGTTGCGTTCTGCACGCAGTGCATCAATGTTTAACCCCAGGGTAATTTTCATTGTCTAACTACATTCAAATTCCTCGTGCCCAGTTTAAATAATCAAGCCTTTCACATAGTTAAGATGATAGATCGAGGTCGATAGATTGTTAGAATAAACAGTCCCGATATTTTGAAAAATTAATAATAATTTCAGAGCCATAGCCAAGAAGTAAGCATCTAAAAAGCTAAGAATATTATATGACTTAGGGTAAGACCGTGGCTGATACAAACCCTGAAAATAAGATAGACCAGGAGCTCCATATCTCTGAGACATGCAAAGTCGCATCATCAATTTCATGCGTTGATGATGAAGACCTTGTCGCAGCTAATTCGGCTATCAACAACGGAGATTTAAAAGCAGCAATTCAACTCTTCTCTAAGATTGTAGAGCGAGATTCATCAAATTTAGATAACTTATCTCGATACTGCGAACTTCTTACTCTAAATGGAGAGTTATCTCGCGCAGCTCTTCTGCTTAAGGCTGCAATTAGAGAAGAGAGTGATTCCTTCATTCTTAATCTTACCCTCGCAAATATTCTCTTAACCGGTAACCGTTTCTCTTCAGAGGCACTATTTTATTCCGCGCAAGCTCTTGCTTTAAGTCCAAATAATATACAGGCAATAATTATTAGATCTCTAGCATTAAGGAGAGATGGAAGATTAAGAGAAGCTCTTGCACTACTTGAGGTGAGCAGATCAAAAGAGCCGTCTGACCCAAGAATTTATAAAGAGCTTTCTGATTTATATTGTTCGATCGGCGATCTTATTCGTGAGCGAGCTATTCTTGATGAGGCATCGAGAATAAGTATCGCACATGACGGAATGATCGCTAGGATTAAGGAGATCGATACGCTAGTCGGTGCTTCACGTACAGCAGAGCCGTTTCCTAGAGTTACAGTAGTTATTCCTACATGTAGTGGAAGATTACATCTGGATTCTCTTCTTCTTTCATTAGACCGCCAAAAATATCCATACTTTGATATTGTTATAGTAGATGACAATTCAATTGAAGATTTATCAACTGATCTTCAAAATCAAAGAGGTGACATTTTAGTTTATAGAACTAAAGAGCGTGTAGGTTATGCAGAGTCTTGTAATATTGGGTTAGACCTTTCAGCTACAGAGTTAGTCACTTATATAAACGATGATACAAAAGTTGATGAGCTCTGGTTATTTTCCCTTGTGAGCAGAATATCTCAGGATAGACGATGTGCCGTTGTTACATCTAAAGTCCTTTTTTGGCATAAATTTGTGCCAGTACATATAGAATCAAGCAGCCCAGTTGTCGTTAAAAGAGAACCTTTAATTCAAGCACTCAAAAGTTATCCGAAGATCTTTGTTGACCGGGGTGATATCTCTAAGGATGGAGCTCGTGACTGGATTATTAAAGATAGGTCAAGATTTTTGATTCCTAGAGTTAATGCAAAAGCTAAATTTATCTTTCAAGCACTTGAACCAAAAAGTAGTGAGCCTATTGTTGTTAAGGTGAAGTTTGGAGAGCAGCTTTTTGAATTTAATCTAACGCAGGAACATTATGAGTTAGAACTTGATACATCTTGCGCAGATAGTCATGCAGTTGATGTAATCAATAATGCAGGAAGTGACCTCTCTAAAGATGGTGTAGCGAAAGATATTGGATTGGGTTGGCCTGATCGCAAACAGCATGATAAGCAAGTCGACTTAAGCGCTTTTTGTGGATGCTCGTTCATCATTAGACGGTCTGCTTTAGGCAATGAACCGTTATTTTCACCTATCCTAAAAGCATACTGGGAGGATACTGAGTTATCTGTACGACTCAGAGAGCGTGGATATCGAATAGCATATGAACCAAAAAGTATAGTTCGACATAAGCATGCCTCAACTTCTGAGGAATATTCTGATTTCTTTTGGCGATTTGTAATTAGAAACGAGTATATATTTTTGAAAACACATTTCTCCGTAATGTTAGCACAAAGACGGTTATCTTCAGCCTTACGGCGATTAATTCGA
>CAZTER010000211.1:0-4322 GCA_964612045.1 uncultured Bdellovibrionales bacterium | reverse complement strand
TTTCATCCGCCGATTGAGTCAGCAGATCAAATGGAAGTAGCTCAACCTAGGATTAAATAATGCTTGAGCCAAAACATGAAATCTCTCTGCCATTAGAAGAAACCTCTTTTCAATCTAAAGATATTACAAGAAGCGAATTAATACTTGGAACGATCAAACAGCTAGCGATGGAAGGATATCCAGAGACAGCATTAGAGCATGCGGCTCTTACTGTTAGAACCATAAAAGAATCGTCAAGCAGTGGGCGCTCTGCACTCTTTGAGATTGCAGTTATTGCACTTCGGATCGCTATTCAAGTTGAAGATAAAGATCTAGATCTACGAAACTCTCTCCATTTACACATCCGCAATTTCCTCTCCAAGCAAAATCAACAAGAAGATCACCCCTCACCTCTCTTTCCAGCAGCACATGCAGTTCTTGCTCTTGATTTTGCAACTCGAAAAAGTGGAGCTAAATATCTAGCTTTTGCAGGACAAAGAATAACACAAGCTTACCAGGCCGGTGTTGCACAGATGAATCAACCAGCAATTGGAGAAGAAACAGTCTCCGATCTTATACACTTAGCAGCGCAGGAAACTTTCCAACTTCTTATGCTAAAAGCAAAAGAAGAGGCCTGGGGATTATTTCAGAGAGGTCACACCTCAGATGCCTGTCAGAAGATCCATCAAGCGCTCTACACGACAGCTCTTACAAAAGATCTCGATATTGTGCAGATGGAATCGATAGAATGTCAGAGACAACTATTACACCTCCTTGAAATCTTCTTTCTTCATCAAAGTGGAGATTGGAAATCACTAAGTCGATTTGATGAAAGTTATGCAGATAGCTTTAGAGATTCAAATGTGCGCATGGCAGCTAAGTTGATGTTAACTAGTGCTCATGACTTGGCCAACTCAAGCAAGCCACGAAAAGTTTCCGATGCTATAGCTTTAGATCTTGAGGAATTTATAGTTAGCGCACCACCTGAGGTTTTAGCTCTTACAATCTCAGCAATGCATACATGGTCAATCTCTCTCGTCCGCAATAGAAGATTTGAGTCAGCCTGCATCGTACTAAATGCAGTGCTTGAGGGATTAGAGTGGGATAATATAAAGGGGAAATATCCAGAATATGCGCACAATCTTACTACCACTGCATTAGAGGCTAGAGCGCGAGCACACTACTTTGAGGGATTTTATCAGAAAGCTGAAGAAGATCTGATTGCTATTCTGAATTTGGTAGATCAGAAACATCATCTTCGTGCACCTGTTTCTTTCGCACGTGCATTTATAAATCACTGCGCCGCTCTTAGGCAGTACTGGTTAACTACAACAAAAACCTCAGAAGGAGCACTTGGAGAATTTTATCGCTTATATGATTCAGTCAAAGGCGAGCTGCCACTCCTTGATTCTGGCGATATCATAGGTGGAAAACCTCATCCATGGGCAAGATATACTAAGCGAGCTGCCGCTGATTATGCAGCAGCAATTAGAAAATCTAATAAAAATCCCTTATTAAATGGAGCTGCGCGCCAGAATCTGCAGGAGCTAAGAGCTTTACGTCCACCTGGTAAGAAAACCCCATTTTTTTAATCTATTGCAATGCTAAGATTATAGCTTACAGCCATAGCTATCTCACCTAAGATCTAACTCAGGGCAGTTTAATCAAAATAAGATTACAAAGATAAATTAGCTTTCAGCTTTAACTACAGGCATTGAGCTCTCATCAACAACAAATTCTGTGCGAGTCGGGACTGTAACTCCCTGGAAAATTGTCTCCGTATTAGAACCAGCAGCAGACTCAGCTCTCGGCATTAATGCTCTATTTTGACGATCTATCTGAACATTAAAAAGTTTCTCTATAATATTAATTGTATCAGATGGTTTACTAGCACTGACAGAGCGAAGATTCGCTGGAAGATCATGAATATTCATTGCTCTGATTCCAATACGGAGATGCAATCCATTAATATTATCAACGATTGCACAAGCAACGAATGAGAGCTGTGCAGGATCAGCCTTCTTTCCATCTGAGAATTGAATATTATCTGACATCCAATTAATTAAGCGCGCAGCCATCAAGCCTTGCTCTCTTCCTGGATTATAAATTAGAGAAACATACTCATCTAACGGCAAGCTTTGCTGCCTACGGCTAAAATCTTTTGGATCTGTTGGACGAATAGCAGAGTTAAAGAAACCCATAGGGAGCAGATCTCCCGTTCTAATAACATCAGCAACTGGTGGCATAGCTGCCCCCGTAAGCTCTAAACTTCCATCGCTACTAAGACCAACTGAGACTGGAATAGACATAAAAACACCCTAAAGGCATTAAAGTAAAATATAAAACGTTGTATCAAAACCAACTTATTGGTCACAACATCGACCAAAAGAGACACCTGTACCGAATGGTCATTCTAATACCTTTGAATGACCATAATACCCTATAATTTCAACAGAATATCCAGATTCTTAGGGCGTTAATTTGGAGGACCAAATAACACAAAATCTTGAGTATTGATTCCCTTTTACACCTCTGGTACGTTAGCGGGGTGTTAGGACTCTAAGCTCTGGCTTGGAAGTCTACCTTATTCTCTAGCGCTAGTCCAATCCGTCTCGGCCTCACTTCTTTGAGGATCGGTATCCGAGGCAAAACAGTACAAGCGCTCAAACTGCTGTAGCAATGGCTACCAGAGGAACAGCTATACGCTGCTCCTGGTGCCGTTTTTTTTTGCCAGTTTGAGCTTTGATTTACGGAATCTTTATGAATGCAACATTGGGTGCAACAGGGACAATCTGCGATTTAGACCAATCAGCAGAGAGTAGAACAATTGCAACTGCCAGAGTAACTAGAATTGAACCTGACTACAATCAGCTTCCAACTATCTCACCTACTCCAGATTTTGAAGACCTAGCTATTCCACCATCTATTGGATCTAGATTGGAGATTCCAACTAAGATCGAAAGAGTCGGCGCAGACAGACTTGTAGAGCTAACTCTTAGCGGTGCGATCTGTGACATTGACGACACATGTCTTCAGCATAGCGGATACTTCATTCATGATAGCGCTACTGGCAGATATGCTTTAGCTACTAACTCTTTCTTAAAAGAGCACGGTGTTAATATTCCACTTACAGAGTTTGCAGGGATCTGGGATAGCACTTTTTCCAAGTGCCTAGGAATATCACATGGTGATGTTTGTAAATTAATCTGCAAGACAGCTTGGGATCTATACGGTGATAGATTATCTACTCCATTAACAGAGGAGACAGCAAAGGCATTTGATAAAGCAGTGACAGCTACGTTCTTAACTAACTTTAAGAGTCTAATGTCTCGCGTAGAAGCAATGCCAAAAGTTAAAGATCTTTTGGATTCATGTAGAGAGATCGGTGTTCCTGTTGCAGCATGCACTGCGAGCCCGAGAAACGTAATCCTTCCTTCCCTCGCACAGAATGGAATTCTTAATAACTTCAGAGTTCCAACAGAGGTTACAGGAGAAGATGGTCACACTAAAACAGTTTACAGCAATCTAGCCGTTGTAGCTGGCGCAGTGAAGAAAGATCCTAACGGGATCTTCAGTGGTAGCGATGTACAACAAGCTGCAAAGCTCATCGGACAATCTCCTTCAAGCTGCGTAATGTTTGGCGATACAATGTCAGATGTTGGAGCAGCTAAGATGGCTGGAGTTCCAGTCGTTGTTATTAGATTATCTGCCCCTCATGACGAAGTTAAAACTGTCGAAGTTCAAGCTAGATTAGCAGAGGAATTTAGGAGAGCTTTTGAGAAAGCTGCTCAAAAGAATCCATCTATAAATTCTGGATTAACCGTATACCTAGTAGATGATTTCAGCCAAGTAACAGTAAGAAATACCAACGCTACCGCAGCTTAGAATAGGAACCAATATTCTTCGCACATACTCGAATATACCGTTTAAGCTGTATATTCGAGTATTAATTATTTACCATCTGGTTCAAAAAGAAATATTAAATCCTGATCCATCCCTTTGTGGTCTTTAGAGATCTCATAGACAAGAAGATCTTCAACTCCAATGATGCAGTGCAACTTTCCAGGATTAAAGGAGATCTCAACACCAGGCTTTAATACAGTAAGAAAGATCTGATCTGAATCTGAGGCCTGATAAACTAGCAAGCCTACCCCCTCTCTAACCTGAAGAGTCTCTTCCTTTAGCTCATGCTTTTCAAATGCAAGATATCCACCATGCTTAACCGCGAGGAATTTTTCGATGTTAACCATAGCAGCGTCCATCTTCTCAACAAGTACTCCACCCCAAGGAGTTGGAATCTTAATTGAAGGACTCTCTATCTGACACCCAATTTTACCTAAAAC
>CAZTER010000210.1:0-4331 GCA_964612045.1 uncultured Bdellovibrionales bacterium | reverse complement strand
GGTCGTTTACTCGTCGGGTAGTTTTGTTAGTTCGCTTTTATTATTTCACTGTTATTATATTTTACTGTGAAAATGGACGAGTTGTTCAGAGTGAAATAATTAGCAGATAGTTTTTGACAGCTAGAGGCCTATATGTAGCCTTATATGTCTGTGGCAAATACTTCACACCCAGAGTTTGTTACAAGAACATCATCTTCCAATCGTATTCCACAAGGTGAGAACTCTCCTATCTTTTTAGGAAGATAAATTCCCGGTTCAATTGTAATTACCATCCCTTTTTTTAGTATCTGTTCGTTGTTCGGACGTTCAGTTGATCTCTCTAGTCCAAGATCATGAACATCTAGTCCAAGTGGATGGCCAATTCCATGAGGGAAAAACTCTCTATAACTCTTGTTTTTAAATATTTGAGAGGCAGTTCCTTTTAATAATTTGAGCTCTTTTAAACCATATGAGATTACCATGGCAGCAGCATCATGAACCTTTGAGATCGGAACTCCGTGTCGCACAGTTCTGATAGCTGCTTCTTTTGCGGCTTCTACTATTTCAAATAATCCCTTTTGAGTTGAAGATAACTCTCCCCCTACAGGGAAAACTCTTGTGAGATCTCCGCAGTACATATCTTTAGATGCGCCAACATCAATTAAAACCATCTCACCTTTTCGCAATGTTCTGGATAGTGCTGAGTAGTGTAAAGTGGCTGCTGCAGCACCAGTTGCGATGATAGAATTGAAGGCGCATACAGCACCACGTCCTCTAAACCCTAACTCTACTATTCCGGCTAATGCTGACTCAGTCATTCCTGGTTGTATATAAGGAAAGGCGTCGGCGATTGCCTGACCTGTAATATATACGGAGCGGCCAATAGCATCTATCTCACTTTTGTCCTTTATTGCTCGCAGTGGTCCCAGTAATTTATCAGCAAATATAAATCTTGAGGGAACTCCCACTCTCTGGTGAGGAGCACGATCAATAAGCTGCTTTACTATATTTGCGCTAACGGTTCCTGGAGCGTTGCCGAAAAATAATGTTTCTATACCCTTTAGCTTTTTTAAAATTTCACTACTCTGATCACTGGACTCAATTAATTCAGCATCTATGGCCTTAGCAACATCTTTGGCTGAGCGTAGATCTCCATCCCAAACGATCTCTTGTTTAGATCTAGGTCGAGAGAAGAGTATTGGACGCTTTTCCCTGTTAGTTATCAGAATCGATAATCCTAATTCGGCAGATCCAGTTAGGTAAAATAGATCTGGAGAAGGATGGTATGGATATTCGTTATCAAGAGATTTAGTGCGGTTTGGAAAGCTGGATATTAAAAGTGCTGAGCTGCGCTTCTCCTCTCCTAGAGCCAATTGAGTTGATTTAATACGAGCTTTTAGTCGTAAGTTCGGTGGGGGAGTGATCAAAGATTGTATATTCATAGGGCGATAGTATATAGCTCAACCTCAATTGTTGGGAGGGGCTATGTTTACTCAGGAATATAATGTCGGAGATGACTTTGTAGATGAGACATATCGGCATGTTGATCATATGCATTCCTTAAAACTAATGGAGAGATGTAGGTTAGATCTCTTGAAGGCAGTAGGAGTTCCAAATGATGCTTTAATAGCTCGAGGTCTCTATGCTGTTGTTACTGCCGTTAGAGTTGAATACCTGCGAGAGGTTAAGGCGGGGCTAATTCGGGTCACATGTGACCGTTGTGTCTCTTCTCAGCGAGGATTCACTATGTTCCAGAGCTTGTTCAACGAGAAGGGAAAGATAGCCGTAAGGGGCGAAATTGATTGGCTTTTGATGGATGGAACTACAAAAAGAGGGGTATATCCACCAGCAGATCTAGCCGAAGCTCTCTCTAAATTTGACAGACAGGAAGAGCTTAAGTAATCTCTGGCTCTCTTGAGAGGAACTTATGAAGAAAGACATCCACCCAAAATATAACCAAGCTACAGTTAGTTGCGCAGGTTGTGGTAGCACATTTACAGTCGGTTCAACCGTTGAAGAGATCAAAGTCAGCGTCTGCTCTGCTTGTCACCCGTTCTACACAGGAAAGCAGAAGCTTCTTGATGCTGAGGGACGTATTGATCGCTTTAAGCGTAAGTACGCTAACCTAGCTACTGCTGCTAAGTAATATTTAGCTTATACCAAAATTATCGGTTCGAATTAGTTCGCTTACCTTAAACTCAGTTTAATCATGAGTTTGTTGAGAGTATGCTTCTATCTGCCTTGTGCTATCTACGGTCTCAAAATACCTTAGACTCGTTCAGTCGCATATTTTTGGAACAATTTAGCATGGCAGTCAAAAAGCTAATATTATCATTTGCCTTGATACCTGCACTTCTGTTGCTTAATGGTTGTAAGATCGGTCACAAAACTACATTTGAGCCAGGTAGCGGAGCTCCAGGTTTTTCACTCCCAGTAATAAATGGAGAGGGGGAACGTTCACTTGAGTCCTTTAAGGGAAAGATAGTGCTTCTTACCTTTATGGCTTCCTGGTGTGGAAACTGTATAGGTGAGCTACCAGAACTAGAAGCTCTTCATAAAAAACTTGGCGATAGTGGTTTAGCAGTAGTCGCTATAGGGATTAAAGATACTCCAGAGCGTTTAAAGGCGTTAGTTGCAGCGAATAATATAACCTTCCCAGTGCTATTTGATAATTCAGATCTAGTTAGTGATATCTATAAGACTACAGGTGTTCCAGAAACATTTATTCTAGATAGAGATGGAAACTTCGTTATGTTTCTAGACCCCGATACAAATGATGGGGTAGTTCGAGTTATGGGACCAAGGAGTTGGGGGAGTGAAATGACGCTCCGTAGAGTCTCAGCACTTCTTGGTTGAGATGATACTATACCTTTGTTAGTCCTAACATAAATCTAATATGTAAAATTTCTATGAAACCGCTATATTCACCGCGGTTTAAAGAGGAGAAATATGAAAAAGATTACTTTATTAGTTATCTTAGCTGCACTTTGCTCATCTAATTGTTTCGCTCAGGATGTAGCTCTTCAAGGTCTTATTAAGGCTGATGGATCAAGTACTGTTTATCCAATTACCGAGGCAGTCGCAGAAGAATTCATCGCTTTAAATTCTAAGGTAAAGGTGACAGTCGGAATCTCTGGGACTGGTGGTGGTTTTAAAAAATTTATTGCTGGTGAGACTGATATTTCAAATGCTTCAAGACCTATAAAAGCAACTGAGACAGAGGCCGCTGAGAAGGCAGGTATTAAGTATCTTGAACTTCCCGTAGCTTACGATGCACTTACAATTGTTATTAATCCGAAAAACACATGGGCAAAATCTATTACCGTTAAAGAGTTAAAGAAGATTTGGGAGCCTGCAGCTCAAGGAAAAATTACTACTTGGAAACAGGTAAGAGAAGAATGGCCAGATACTCCTTTAACTCTTTTTGGCCCTGGTACTGATTCAGGTACGTTCGATTATTTTACAGAGGCAATAGTTGGTAAAGAGGATTCCTCTCGTGGTGACTATACCAGCAGTGAAGATGATAATGTCCTTGTTCAAGGAGTCGCTCGAAATGTAGGAGCCTTAGGTTTCTTTGGTTTCTCTTATTATGAGGAAAATATTGATAAGCTAAAGGCATTGGCTGTTGATGATGAAGATCCAAGTAATGGTGATGGAGCTCAGTTGCCAACAGTAGAGAATGTAGAGAAGGGAGTTTATCGCCCGTTAGCTCGGCCAGTCTTTGTATATTTTAGTGCTAAATCCTTAGAGCGAGCAGAGGTTTCAGCATTTGCTAAATTTTTCCTAGAAAATGGACAGCAGTTGGTAACAGATGTTGGTTATATACCATTACCAAAAACGATTGCAGAGTTAGCCTCTGCTAGATTCATTTCTCGTAAACTTGGATCTATATATACAAATGCTGGCAGTAATCATAACCTCGAAGAGTTACTGAGTAAGTAAGGTTACTTAATGAGCTCTTTGCGTACTAGGAAGATAAAAGAGGGGATATTTAAATCTGTTCTGATGTTGTGTGGATCTCTATCGATCTTCACTACATTTGGAATAGTACTTATCCTCTTTTATGAAAGTCTCTTGTTCTTTAAGGGGGTCTCTATCTGGGATTTCCTTACTGATACCCAATGGACACCTCTCTTTGCAGATAAGCATTTTGGTATAGCTCCACTAGTTTGTGGAACTTTATTAACCTCCTTAATAGCTATTATCGTTGCTCTTCCTATCGGATTATTGATCGCAGTTTACCTGACTGAATATGCTTCAAAGCGAGTGCGGTTAGTTATTAAGCCTGCACTTGAGATCTTGGCTGGAATTCCAACAATTATATATGGTTATTTTGCATTACTTTTTGTCAC
>CAZTER010000209.1:0-4332 GCA_964612045.1 uncultured Bdellovibrionales bacterium | reverse complement strand
ACCTTAGTAGGAGTTTCTGTTTGCTTCTCTGTTGGACTAGCCGTTGGAGTTTCTGTTGGAATCTCTGTAGACGACTCTGTCGGAGTTTCTATCGGTGTCTCTGTTGCTGTCTTTGTCGGAGTATTAGTTGATGTTTCCATCGGGACTTCAGTTGGAATCTCTGAAGGTGTTATTGTTATAGTCTGAGTCGCAGTACTTGTTACTGTTGGCGTCGCTGTATATTCTTCTGTAGGTGTAATAGTTGGAGTTGGAGTTTTGCAATCTGTCTTTTCTCCACACAGTGATTTCGGTGGAGTTGCCGATTCTTCTAAAGGACCACTACAACCGTTATCAAACTCAGCTTTTACATTGACGGCGAAAGGTTCACCCTTTTCGTTGCACCAAACTCCCTCGATAGCCTTTGTCCATGTAATATCAAAGTTATTACTACTATGAATTCCATCGCCTATTACACTACCACTACCTAGATCTTTCGTTTCACCACAGACATCTTGGGAGACAGAGAAAGTTATCTCACAGCCATGTCCACCATCTCTACATGAGCGATAGATTTCACGGCAATCCTGTTCAGCTGCTGTTGTTGCAGGAGTATCATTTGCACCACTTGAATAAGATACATTTACGACTGCTGTCATCCACGATCCACCAGACTGTATATTCATGCCGATGGAGAGGTCTCCGGTGCCTTCATTACTCCTAGTATTTGTCGCTAGCGGAGTAGCTGTAGCGTTTGGTGTAGGGTGCTTTCCATCATTATCAGGATCGTTTTCATCCTCATCCTCTTCTTCTTTGCTAGTAGCTGTTGGACTTGGGAATGATTTAGTATTTGTAGGCTCAACTGTTGGATTTACTGTAGGATTTATAGTGGGATTAACTGTAGGAGCAGCAGTGGAAACATTCGTAGGTTTTGGTTCTTGAGAACCATCTCCATTGCCTTTAGGTGTTGGAGTAGCCTTATTATCATTATTTGGCTCTTCAGAATCATCCCCCTTACTTTGCACAGTAAGATGAATCATAGTTCCTTCAACAAGAGCTGTAGATATATCTCCCTGCTTAGATTCTAAATTTATCGGAGCAACTACAATTTGAAATTTACCAGGCAACTTACCAGGATACTCCTGTGCTATCTCTAAGATAACTGGCACGCCTCCAGCTCTCTCTGCTCCAGTAGAAAACTTAATAGATTTTAGTGATTCAGCAGAAGAGGTAGGTGCACAAGAAATAGACCCAATGAACTCTTTTGAAACCCATTTAGAAGATATTTTTTTAGGCAATTTACGTAGTCGCTTCAGATAAAAAGAGCCTCTCTTAATATCTGTATAAAGCAAAAATACCACTCGACGGTCTGTAGCAGGATCAAGCACTGTTGCCTGAGCTACTCGATACTGCGCTCCTTGAATCTTCTGCTTAGAAACAAACTTCTTCCACTTGCCAGACTTCTTAATTTTAGAACAGTAAGGGAACGCTCCTAAATCATGGAACGAATCTCCATCTATGATTGAAACTTTATATTTAGCAAGGCGATTCGATGGGATTGCAGCTATCTCAAGGCTCTCGCCAGGAGATGAGCTAAGACTCACTATCTGAATCGATCTAGTTTTAAGGTGTAACTCTGAAGGGATAAGTGAAAGTGATGGCAGACCCAAAGATGCGACAGCGACTAACAACGCTAGCACTACTAACGCGACGACTATCTTGTTTACTCTGAATAAATTTCGCATCTAGATCCCAGAACAGAAAACCTAACTCTCTAGATATACCGAACAAAAGGGAGAGTCGGCGTTATTATTTGATGAATATAAATATTATAGAGATTCCGATAATTTGTAAGATTTTTTATTTATTAAACTCCCCCTGTTAGAGCTCTTTCTTGATAGGATAAGATCACGTATTGTCTCGAAATGACTTGTTTTAAATACATTCTCTTAACTATCTCAATCTTAATTAGTGGCTGCTCCATAATCTCGTCCTCATCGACAGATACCGAACCCCCTATACAAGGAGAGATACGATTATTTATGCAACGCGGATCTATGAATCAGAGTAATTTTGAGCAGTATTCTCTAGTAGATAACAAATTGTATTTTGAATGTGGGATTGTAAGTGGTGGAAGAAGCCGAATACGTCAAAGAGGCACAATTGATACCAGCAACTTGCGGTCAAAAATCGCTATAGATGTAAAAAAACTTCACGACCTAATGACCAATTACGCTATTACATTTCCCCCTACTGGTAGCGGAGCAGGATTATTTGATGGCGGCAGGTTAGAATTTAATATCGAATCATCTAATACTCCAATCAAAGTTTCGACAACTTTGGATAGTATTGTAAATGGCAACACAGCAAGATTTAAAACTCTAAAACGTATCGCAGAAAAATTTCGTGATCATGTAGGTGGAGAGATCTGTGACCGGGCAGATTTTTATGGAATATCTGCTCCGGCAGTTGCAAGTTAATTGAGGTTCTCAATCTGGAGAACCTCTTCCATTAATGTTTTCTATTAACGTTAATGCAGAACATTCAAGTGATGCACGCCGGCAGCAGATCGCGCTGCATCGCTCATGAGCATAACATCTGGAGCAATTCCTCTATGTAAAAGCTCCACGACTGAAGCTGCCCCTTGGAATCTTAAAGCTTTACCTAATCCCTGCATACGTTCACCTGCTCGCTGCACCATACTTGGGGAACCAGCATTAAACTCAGTAAATCCATTTGCTCCTTCTAGATTCCATGGACGTCCTAAGTAGTCGACCGCTCTTCCAGAAATTTTAGTAATTGAACCTGCTTCTCCATTATAAGGTTTTACAAGTAATGGATTTCCGTTTGAATGCGAGCCATACGCTAGCCACGAAAATGGTGGTTGCTCAACCGTACCACCGACTAATCCTTTAGAAGTTAGCTGTCCCGCTCCGCCACATGCCATCAAGACACCATACTTACTTCCGACACCACCATCAGCTAAAACTGGGATAGGGACTCCGCTTCTTGTAATTTCATAAATTACGAGTGGATTCGCTGCGGCAACATCTGCTCGAGTCGAAGTAGAACACATTTCTCCATCACCAATACCAACGATTAAAGAATGCGCCCCTGCTTTATAAACCTCTTCAGCATGCTTTGCAGTCACAACTTGACCAGCAAATATTACAATCTGATCGCCAAATTTATCCTTCAGTAGTTTAACAGTCTCTGCCAAGCGGTTAGTAGCACCAGGATCATAAACTCTAAATGAAGTTATCCCTAACTTCATAAAATGCTCTGCTCTACTAACAGCCTTATGAAGATCAGGCTTAAGCGTTACTCCGAGACAGGAGAGTGCTCTAATTTTTAACTGCTCTTCTACTGTCCTCGAGTTACTTAACTTGTGCTCAAGATATGGATTAACTTCATGATTTAAGAGAGGATCACGATCTATTAACAAGAGAGCTCTTCTAATCATCTGCTCTTGTTTATTTACATCACCCCAAAGACTATCAACTGGAGCAAAGGCAAGATTTCCCATCAATGCTGAAGTAGCCATAGATAGAGCACCAACCGTTGATGGCATTGACCCTAAATTAGTGAAAGAGGTTACTGTCTGACTCGATGTCCAACTCCATAATCCAGCACCATAGATTAAAGTAGTACTTTCTACTGCGCCTCTTCCAATCGGGCCACTTGGATGACATCCAAAATCTTCGAATGTAACAGCTCTTCGACCTATCCCTGCCCTATCAAATGCGGCGACTCGCGGAGCTATAGTAGGTGTAAACCCAGCTCTTTGAAGAGCTATCTGAGATTCCAAACGAAATGGATGATTACGAAAAACTAGATCTACTCCACGCTCTGTAAGAATCCTTAGCAGCTGAGCATCCTGAAGTTGAGAAACATTTCTATCTGCATAGAACTCACCAAAGATACTCGGCAAAACTTCATGTCCAGCTTCGAGATCTTCTCGTCTTGCTGTATTTCCTGCCAGATCACTATGCATTTGATCAAGCCAATGCTGAGCAGCATCTTTTGCACTATTACAGATCTGTTGAGAAGCAGGCTGTTTCATCACTCTATTAAAATCTTTCTCCAAATCTGGAGAAAGGCCAGGAGCATTTAGCTGCGGAGCGGCAGATACATCAGGCAAACTTATAAATGACCTAATTTTGAATGGACTTTCAACAACAGCATCACAGGCTAGACGACGCATTGAGCTATCATTTTTTTCAGATGGCGACATCTGCGCAAATGTTTGCAATGAAGAGTCAGGAATAAAGACTCGATCCCAACCAAATCCATTTTCTCCTGCAGGAAATGCTGCAATTTTTCCACTGATCCTTCCAACTCGGCACTGAGCATTTC
>CAZTER010000208.1:0-4345 GCA_964612045.1 uncultured Bdellovibrionales bacterium | reverse complement strand
TGCGCACTTCCAGCACTATTAGTATTCCTAGGTTTTGGAGCAGTAGTAGCAAGTTTAGTAAGTACTCTGCCTATCTTAGTTACCCTCTCTGAATACAAGGCGATTACATTTACAGTTGCAGCTTTGCTTATCACAGCCGGATGGGTCTCCTTATCTAGAAGCAATAGTTGTCCAATAGACTCAAACAAAGAGGCATGTTCAAGGCTTAAGAAGCACTCGAAGCTAATTATGATAGTATCGACTATCTTCTGGGGAATCGGGTTTATAGTGGCGATTATTGCACCGATCTTTATCTAGAATTAGAGGCGAAGGCCTCAAAATCACTGCTATTTTAGACAATAGCTGAATGCTATAAAGCATGTAACATCTGGTCCTTTTTCCTGCATAACAATCTTCATACATGCTGTTTTTGGATATCTATGGCTAATTTAGCTACTGATCTTGCTACTGAAATGATTCAAGCTGGTTTGGAATGGAAACAAATTCCTGCACAATCACAACCAGATTTTATTGATCATCAATCAAATCCAATAGCTATTACCGGAGCATTCAGCGCTGTATTTAGGGGATCACAAGTAGAGGTGTATAAAGGCGAAGGATGCCAGATGCTGGGGCCCCCTCCTGGAGAGCCATTATATGAAATGACCTTCTATGCACTCAGAGATCCATCTGGAAATTTATTACAGACTACACCTGCTGCGCAGCTTTTTGATCAAGCTGCAATCATAGCTGCGAATAATTCATTTAAAGAAGAAGTTACAGGAGTAAGAACACAATGTGTTCCAGTATTCTCTGTTGTAGCAGGTGATGTTATTACGCACGGTGATTTTGAGCCAGCTGGAGACTACGTAGTAGAAAGTACCGACAGAGAGTTATCTGATCGTCAGTATGTGCATTTTGTTCAGAAAGTCGTAGCAAGGAAATTAGATTCAGATGGCAAATTCGATCCCGAAGGAGCTCAGATCGAGTTTACGCTAGGCAAGAATCATGTTTTTACCGGACGTTATACTGATACGCTAGATCATGTATTAAAAGTTGGACAGAAGACTCAGAGTTTTACTTAAAGCTGTTCTAACTTCAGATAAGTCAAATTTACTTCAAAGTGATGGAGATAGTAGCTCTATCTTTTTACTAAAAATCTATTCATAGCAAATGACTTTGAATGTAATTTAATCCTGTAAAATTCACTATATTTTGCACTCTTATCTCCTCTCTAAAATTGACTACCTCCCCACCACTGTTACAATTTTATATTGATGTCATCTCAATTACTTGAACCATCAAACTCTACGACTTTGCAGTCATCAACTGATGAGACGATATCGCACGCAACACCATTAGAGTTATGTAAAGCTTTACTACTTGCGACTGCACGATTAAGTGAGATCTTAAAAGTTCAAGTACCCTCTGAGATAGATCAAGCAGATCTGCATTTGATGAAATTGAAAGATCAACTCAACTCTCTTTGCACGGCAAGATTTAAAGATCATGTTCCTCTTACAGAGAAAGAGATTGCTCCGCTAATTGATTCTCTCGATACAGTACAGTGGCTTATAGAAAGGATGAGTCATCCTGATTTTAGTCCGACAAGCTCGTCGACTCATCCACATGAAAGTAGTGAACTAGTAATTGCTACTGCAGGTAGGATCTGTCGGTTGCAAACCGTTACTAAACAAGCTGAGCTTTTGGCTGAAAAGATAAAGCAAACTATAGGTGCAAAGCCCCCAGAGCCTGAAATCATACCTGAGGCTAAGAAGCTAGATATAGGTAGTTACCTAGCTCGCACACATACTCATGAAGAAGTACTAAGCGACCTAGATCCAGACGATGATCCAATAGGTGAGCAACCTAATGTTGATGTAAAAACAATAAATCTTGAATACGGAGGATTCTCAGCTGACATGACCTCATTTGGAGGAGCTGGTTTTTGTGAGGAGAAAGCTGGAAAAGTAACATCTCGGTCAGTTAAAGCGCTTAATCTCCTTGGAGTCACAACACCAGCAATATTAGTAGGGGTAAACGGTGCTGCATGCGACCTTTTCGCATTCGTTGAACAAACCAAAGAGCAGTTTCCTGCTCTTCAAAATCTTATTAAATCAGCTTCATTACCTGCTGAATGTTATCAAGAACAGGATGCAGCGACTTATGAATTTCCACTAAAAAATTCGAGTGGACGACTCCCCCTTCCTCCAAAACATCAAGTTCTAGCTATTACCTACCTAGATCAATCTGGACAACCGATTCCAAGTGAAAGTGAGCACTTTGTAACATGGTCTGTCTGTGGTGGAATTATCGCTACACCACCTGATAATGCTGTAACAGCTAGATATGTAGTTGCTCGTACTAGCTGGAAAGTTCCACCAGAAACTGAGCAACAATTTGTATCAGCAATGACCTCAGGTGGTTTCTATGCTCCGATTACAACTAGAAAAGCTATCAGTGTAGCTAAGTATCTACAACCAAAAGATCCTGAAGAGCGAGCTCAGTTTTTATACAGAATCGTACGTGGACAGAGATTAATTCCAAGCCATGATTCAAATATTGCATCAGTTATTAACAGTTCAGGTGCAGCACGAAATGAAGTAATTGCTGGACTTGGCTGCGGTAACTGCACACCATTAAACTACTATCTTGCTGCCATATTATCTAAGGCAGAGATCCCTACAGTACTAATGATGGGATATCCAATTACTGAGTGTGGTCAGTTTTTAGTTAAGCCTGGTCATACACAAGCATTTGCTTGGGGTACAAATCGTGGATCTACACTTGATATCACTAACGACCTTGATGAAAATTCAGGAATAAATTGCTCCAGACTAAGTGGTGCTCAATGGGATCAGTTTATTACTGATATTCGTAACGGCACTTTACGTGATGCATTTCTAAAGGCTAGAGAGATTAGACGTACGATCCTTTGTAGTCCTGAGGAAGGAGCTATCTACGCAGCCTCAGTCTCACAAAACTCTCCAGGATTCTCACCTCTACCTGGAAGCTCAGAAGTTCGCTCTATTCGATATAATCCACAAACAGATCTTAGTAGAGATAAGAAATTAGATGCCCTTGCTGCGATGTATCAAGTAAAGATCTTCGTTGATATGTTCAGAGCTATTGCTGCAAAGGGATTAAAAAATGAAGATCTCTCCGAGCTTTATACTTTCAGCAATCAGGGTGATAAGTTACCAGATCTAAGAAATATTCATCCTGACCGAATACCTAAAGAATTTCAAGAATATGTCGGTTTTAATACAGAGAGAGAGTTATCAGATATATCTGCGGCAGTACTTAATGATCCAAACTTCTCATCAACCGGCAAGAGAATTACATCTGATTGGATGCTCCGAAATTGCTCTAGAAGATCTCTCCAACTCTCTACTCCGGAAAAGATATTTAGAGATGGAATAGGTGGAGAAGCTGGACAACTTAATGAAAGCATTGTTGACCTACGATCAAAAGCTTTTGGCACCGATGTATCTACATTACTTGCTTATTCTTCAGGAAATACCCTTACTTCTAACATTGAGAAAGCCCTAGGATTAGTAGTTAACTTTGCCAAAATATATGGACCAGTTAATTTTGCGCACCCGAATAATCCGCAATGGGCTCATATAGAAAATCTTTCAGATATGGTTCCTGCTGTTGAAACTCTTGCGGATGGAGTGAGCGCAGCAAACAAGATCGACCAACAAATAAAAGAAGAGCTTGAGACAACAATCTTGGTTGCAGCAATGGGTTTGTATTGCCACTGCATGCATGTCCATCCTCATGAAATGAATCAATTTAAAATTGCCTATTATGAATGGGGTTTTAAACAGACTCCTATGCCATGCACTGAAAGCATAGAGAGAATTAAAAAAGCATGCATAACGATACTCTCTACCTTAAATCAATCTCAAGGTATGAAGACATTAGATCTTGCTATATTTACTGCAGGATACGGCAACAAAAATCTTCAAGAGTGTTGGAGCTGGTTCCGAAACTATTGTACGACACAAAATACCGCACTAGCTTCTCTCTTTGCATGGGAGACACAAGGAGAGGGTCTGAGAGGATATGTAACATCAAGACTGCTCGGAAATATGGAGCAATATCTTGGTAATGGATATAAATTTGAGCAAGCTCTTCCATGGCTTGCTTCACTCGGAGTAAATCCTAACTTCGAACATTCTACTTCCAGACTCAAGGAAGCAATCCAAACTGCTTATAATGCAGACTATACGCCTAAATTTAACTTGCCGTTAGCAGAGAATCCAAGTAGTAGAGTTGTCCATTATCTTCTTCCATCAAGTCGAGTACAGATATTGGAATCAGTTCTAGCAATATCAAGAGAGCTACATGAAGATCCTTT
>CAZTER010000207.1:0-4347 GCA_964612045.1 uncultured Bdellovibrionales bacterium | reverse complement strand
TTCTCTCTAAAATCTCAATTGCCTTATCTCGATCAATTCCTTTCTGGAACATACTAGGAAGATCTCTATTGAGGGAATCAACAAATAAAAACTCCACCATCTCTGGAATTTCACTTAATATCTTCACTCTCTCCTGAACATGCGGAGCGATCTTCTCCCATTTTTCATCGATCTTAAGGGCAGCTTTCTCTAAAAATGGCTTTGCTCTTTCTGCAAACTGCTCCGGAGACAAGGCTCTAATATACTGCCCATTCATCCAGAGAAGCTTGTTATAGTCGAAGACTCCGCTAGCTGAATTTATCCCATCTAGAGAAAATCGATTAATCAACTCATCCCGAGTAAAGATCTCTTGATTATCACCAGATCCTGGATTCCATCCAATTAAGGTCACATAATTTAACAATGCTTCTGGAAGATATCCCTGATCTCTAAAACTTTCAGAGGTGACTGCTCCATGACGTTTCGATAATTTCTTTCCATCGGCTCCATTTATCACTGGAAGATGAGCAAATACTGGAGGGGTCCATCCTAAGTGTTTATACAGAAGCATGTGAGTTGGCCAAGTAGCTACCCATTCTGTACCTCTTAATACATGAGTAACTTCCATATCATGATCATCAACAACAACAGCTAAGTGATATGTTGGAAAGCCATCGCTTTTGAGAACTACCGGATCTCTCAGGGCGATCTCCTCCCAAACAATCTTACCTCTCACAGCATCATTTACCTCGAGAGGTTGTCTGGCTGGGATCTTCAAACGGATAACATGTTTTGAATCCGCGCTAACTCCCCTATCTCTACAATAACCGGAGTAACCTGGAGCTTCTTTTCTAGCCATCTGCTCATTACGCTCTTTTTCGAGCATCTCGGAGGTACAATCACATCGATAAGCAGCTCCACAAGCCACTAACTGCTCTGCAACTTCTTTATATCGTGGCAGTCTCAAACTCTGGATGTAAGGGCCGTGCTTACCACCGAGAGACGGTCCTGCTACAGGCTCACCAACTTTCTCAAGCTCCTCATTACTTGGACCTTCATCAATATCAATTCCGAACCAACGTAACTCATCAATTAAAAATCGGATGGCACCAGGGACTAGTCTCTTTTGATCGGTATCTTCAACTCGAAGAAGGAACTTACCACCGAAGTGTCTGGCCAGAAGCCATGCAAAAAAAGCCGTTCTCATTCCACCAATATGTTGAAATCCTGTTGGACTTGGGGAAAATCTAGTTCTTACTTCACTCATACACCTATCATCTCCAGAAACTGATCCTCGGTTAAGATCGAAACTCCTAGCTCAGTTGCCTTAGCTAATTTAGATCCAGGATCCTCTCCTACTACTACAAAAGAGGTCTTCTTACTAACAGAACCTACTACCTTTCCGGATAAAGACTCAATTTTAGCCGCAGCTTCATCTCGTGATAGGGTCTTTAGGGTTCCAGTTAAAACAAAGCTCTTACCCGATAGTTTTGCCCCTTGTGGGGCCTCCGGTGCAGATAGCTCGAATCCCTTACTGAGTAATCGATCTAACACCTTCTGCTCCTCTGGATTCGCGAGGTAATCAACGATCTGTTGAGAAGTTTCTGGGCCTATCTCCGGAATTTTTATTAGTTCATCTATTGTCAAAGCTCTAAAGCGCTCAATTGAGCTAGTATGTTTGGCTAGAACTAGGGCTGTTCGCTCTCCGACATGACGAATTCCTAGAGCATAAATAAATTTATTAAGTGGCTGAATCTTACTTTTCTCTATCTGAGTTATCAGATTTTTTGCTGACAGATCTCCTAGTCGTGGAAGCTCACTGACTCTCTCAATTGTTAGATCATAAATAGAAGAAAGATCCTCTATCAACTTATGCTCTAATAAAAGAGCCACAATCTTATCACCCAATCCTCTAATATCGATTCCGTTACGTGAGGCAAAATGTAATATTCTTTGCTCAATTTTAGCCGGACAAGAAACATTTAAACACCGAGCTACTGCCTCGCCTTCTTCTCTTTCGATCTTACTCTGACACTCAGGGCAAGTAGTAGGAAATATGAATTCTCGCTCGGAGCCATTGCGCGCTGACGTAATCACTGCGACCACTGCTGGGATTACATCTCCTTGTCGTCTAACAACGACTCGATCTCCAATCCTTATATCTTTGCGACGAATTTCATCTTCATTGTGAAGCGTTGCTCGTGATACCGTAACACCTCCTACCTGAACTGGCGCAAGCACAGCTACAGGAGTAATTGCTCCAGTACGACCAACTTGCACGATAATATCTTGAATGATCGTATTCTCCTCAACAGGAGGAAACTTGGCAGCGATAGCCCAGCGCGGAGATCTCTGGCGAAAACCAAGGGTCTTTTGCAACGCAATCGAGTTAACTTTAAGAACCAAGCCATCAACTTCAAATGGAAGATTATTCCTAGCTGATATTGCTGCTCTATATTCAGTAATTAACTGTTCGTAATTTTCTACTACGTTCAAATTTGGAGAGATCTTAAAACCTAAATCAGCAACATACCTAAGCAGATCACTCTGATATAAAAATTTATCAGCAGCGCTAAACTCACCTACTCCATAAGCAAAAAATGTAAGAGGTCTCTTTGCAGTTTCAGCAGACTCAAGTTGTCGAATACTCCCGGCAGCAGCATTTCTTGGATTAGCGAAAGTATCCTCTCCTTTTGCCACTCTCTCAGAATTTAAAGATTCAAAATCTTCTTTCTTAAATAGCACCTCACCTCTAACCTCAAGTACACTTGGAGGTTTAGAGGTTAGAAGCCTAAGAGGAACTGATTTAATTGTTCGAACATTGGCAGTAACATCTTCTCCTTCCAAGCCATCTCCACGAGTTGCTGCGGAGACTAAAATTCCATCTTCATAACGGATAGTTAATGCGACTCCATCAAATTTATACTCGACGGTAAAATCTATCTTGGGAAGCTCCTGCGCTAGTGAAGAGAATAGTGGAAGTGCTGCGCTCTCTTTTTCTTGCGAGGAAGATCTGCTTTCAACAAACCGAGAAACCTGTCCTACAAACTCTCCGATCTCTTGCTCATCCATTGCATTATTCAATGAGAGCATCGGCACTACATGCTTTACTGACTTGATTACACTAGGATTTGGAGACCCTACTCTTTGCGCAGGAGAATCTTTGAGAACTAAGTCCGGATAAGCTTCTTCGAGAGCTTGTAGCTCCCTAAAAAGCTTATCGTACTCTGAATCACTAATAAGCGGTTGAGCTAGAACATAATAAAGATGCGCATGCTTATTTAAATCATCAACAAGACAACGAATTCTCTCCTGAGCATCTTTCTTATTGGCAAGTGGCATCGTCGGAACATCCGGATTTGTTGCTTAAAATATTATCAACAACCTGATCAAAGCGATTTAGAACTGCCTCCCAGGAATAATAATCACGCACATAACTCTCACCACCACTTGCCAACTGAGCACGCAATTCAGGGTTATTTAGAAGATATTGCAGAGATCCACAGAAATCTACCTTATCAGAGAAATAAAAGCCGCCACCTGAGCGAGTAACATGCTCTCTTGTTACAGCACATGCGCTATGAACCATAACTGGAGTACCTAACAACCATGCTTCCATAATAACAATTGAAAAAGATTCGTTAGTCGATGGCTGACACAGTGCTAACGCATGTTCGATTAACCCTTTTTTCTCGGCTTCAGATACGTGAGGAAGATTTATAATATCATCTCTCTCAAGAGCGTTTGGACGGTGCAGATCTTTAAAGTCTCCGCCTCCAACAAAAACTAATTTCAGATCTTCTTGTAAAGCCCCTGAATCCTTACAGGCGGTAAATAGATCAATCAGAAGATGAGCATTCTTCCCTGTTTCTTTCCTTCCAACATACAAAAGATAATTAGTGCCTTGTGGTAGATAAGGAAGATGTCCCTTCTGATACTCAAGTGGATCGAATCCCATCCCGACCTCTCCGCCAACTAATCTTCCATAAAGAGACTCGGCTAGACGTTGTTCAGCACCAGCATTAAAAAGCGAACCTTTAACACGCTGAAACATAATCCCAAAGAGCTCTGCATATGCCATCTTTTCATCATGCAGACACGGAATCAGACAAGATTTATCTGGAACGATTTGAGCTCCCCAGAAGGTTGTTCCGAATAGGTATGGGGCAAAGAAAACTAGATCACATTCAGAAGCATGGAGAGCAATATGCTCATACAAACCACTAGAGTTAACACTCTGCGCCATCCATTCTACCTGATCATCTATCTCAACACTCATTCCTTCACTAATTGCAATTTGCAGCGGAACCATACTCTCTAAATTACGGGGATCTACACTGAATCGCTTTACAATCAACCCATCTATAT
>CAZTER010000206.1:0-4369 GCA_964612045.1 uncultured Bdellovibrionales bacterium | reverse complement strand
ACTTAAGAAAAAAATCTAATAAAGCACGCTTTTCATGATAGCAGGCTTCATACAGTGGAGTATGTCCCCTAAGGCCGTAGTCTATGCTCCATGAGAATAATTTCTTAGGGTACTGTATTTTATGTCGCGCGGCTTTAAGTAATAGCGAGTGACATAAAATTTTAGCCCTTATAACAAACGATCTCGTCCAGGAATATTGCTCCTCTTTATGAGGAGTGATGCAGAAATTAAATATGTTTCTGATAGAAAGCTGAGGAGGAAGTTGATCTGCATGAGCAATAATCCATTCAAAAATCTCATTTCGTCCAGTACTAGAAGCTATGTGAATAGGAGAGATGGAATGTAACCATGACGTGGCTTGGGTTGGTTCTAAGAGGTTTAAAAATAACCTCTCAATAAGCTCTTCTCGAAAAACCCATTTGTTGTTTAAAATCCAATCAAAGACCTCCATTTTGCCATTGGATATCGCAGCAGATAACGGTGGTCGACAGTTGTAGCTCCCTTTGATTGGAAAATCTTGTAGTAGGTTTAACAGATCAGTACTCGCGCTTTTTGGTAAGTTTTCTCTATTTTTTATAGTCCAATCTAGAAGAGCAATAGACCCGGCTCCTACAGAGGTTGTAATCCAAAGATTACTCATGGCGCTTGCTTCTTTGGGCGCTTTATCTCCAAGAATGAATATCTTAAAAAAATTAGATTTTGTTTTTTTTGAAGAGTGATTAGCAGCTTCAATTAAGTATTCAGGATTAAATGCGCCTGTATGGTTCCAACCTATCAACCAAGGGACGATAATTTTATTATCTTTATCAGAGTCTTCTTTTTTTTCTGGAGGAGTCCAGCGCTCTAATTCTCGAAAAATAAGATCCCCATGGCTTGGTGGTACTAATCGAGCGATCGAATCTACTAACGCAGTATTACCTTTGCTTAATCCGAGTAGTAATGGAGATTGCCTATCTTTGTCATACAACTCTCCATTTTTACCGCCGAGCAATATAAGTGGAAGTTGCTTTAAAAAATCAGAAGGTAGTTTATGAGAGGCTTTTTCTAACGCCTCCATTAGGGCGTTAGTTCTTGATCGGAGACAGTAAAATAACGGAGTATCTTGAGATCGATCTATGTATTTTCCATTGTCTCCGTCTAGCAATATCTTACAAAATAGCTCTAATCTGTCTTTAGTTAGATACTCAAGATTATCAAGGATGACATTTTTTTTACTAAGAAAAATTCCGCCATACCACCTAATGAAATCTGGAAAAGTCCCAGACGGTGTTCTTTCCAACATCTTATCAAAAAGCTGGCACACGGTGCTTGTGCGATCACCGCTTAAAACAAAAGCCCTCATCGAAGTTGCATTTTCAAGAACCTTATTCCACTGTACGGTTGTTGCGTCAGGTTGATCTTTCATCCACGGAAGAGCTTCTCGATATACCGCTTGTTTTTCCGGTGCTAAGACAAGCAATTGCTCGATTAATTTAGGGCGACTTTTTTCTTCTACTAGGAGTGAGAACCGTACTAAGAAATTCTCGATCGCCTTGTTGGCCTCAGGAAACTTTAATCCAAGCGTTATTAAGGTGCCAAAAAAGAAGAGAAAGTGCCGAGTATGTAGAGAATTTGGGACAGCTTTTAGTAATTGCTGTCCTTCGTGAGATTTACCAAGTTGGATCAATGAACTTGCCGCAGTTATAAGTCCAACGGCATCATTCGAAGTCCCATCTGATCCTTTCTTGATTAAGAATTCAATCAGCTGAGCTGCTATCTTTTCTTTCTTATGTTTGTATAAATTTTCTAGGACTGCTGCCCATGAATCAGCGGGAAGTTTTGGAAAAAAGTCAGAGTTTATAAATGTTGGGTCTCCACGATAGGCACGATAAAGCATTTGAGGCTTGCAGCCAGTCGGAGGAGGGGATTCAGGTGCAGTGGTGATTATGTGTTGGCTTTCAACACCTTGTCGTATCATAACGCACAGTTATACTTGAATGACGGAGCTAACATAGCGGAGAGTAGAGTGCGTAGAAGCACTAGATAATATATTAAATTTGATTAAGAAAATCAGAGGGGTAGACTGCCAAAGTAGGGATTAAAGTAGGGACTATAAATCATTGAAATATGCCAATTACAGTTGAGCCACCAAAGCGTCCATCAATAGCTCCCTCTCGTCCAGTAGAACAGCCTACTTTACCTCGAAGATCGCCTCCAACTCCCGAGCCAAAGCCTATTCCTCTTTTTCCTAGAACTCGTCCCTCTGTCCTTCCTAGGCCAAAGGCATAAAGGAAGGGGATCTTATGGGGGCTTCTGTATCTCAATCGCATACTAACATTAAAGTTACTCAGATAGAGCAAGCGCTTGCCGATATAAAATTACCAAATCGTCTTGATCTTTTATTAGCTGAGCAATCTAAATTATTGCGAGTAGTACAACGCGCTCAGACCGGTCATGAAGATTATTTGGCTGAACTTGCTGGTAGACATGCCTGTGCTCTGTTCGGATTAACTACCAAAGATATAAAACTTAATTCGCAACTAACAGATCTACAAAATTTACAGCAAGGACTTCCATCTTTTGAAGATGGTCCTTTGCAAGCTGATTATTCCGATGAGAATACCATTCATGAACTTGCAAAGCGGACACGATGTAATGCTCTAATTCATGGCGCAGCTTCAGTAGTTCAAGAATACTATCATCTTCTACGAGATGAGCTAAATGCTTGCTCGCCTGATCTTTATGAAAACTCACGACGTTTATTGATAGTATCAGAGGCGATCTTCCTTCTTCACATGGGAAATAGTCCAATTGTGATTGACCACGCCATTAAAGATGGAAGTATGGTCGGAGTTACATTCCTTAGGGAAGATCCTGAGTCTCCAACAGGAGTGTGTATCGAATCTAGAGCTTTAATTTTTCCACTTTTACTTCATGAAATAGCGAAAGGAATAGTTGAACAGATAGCAAGTTGTGGTCTTCCACAGGATCCAGAACTCGCTACTCGGATCTTGAATACAGCGGACAAGCCGCATTATGAGGCGATGATGTTATTGCAAGGATATGAGGCATGGAGAGCAATCTCGAAAACTCTTGGATTTGGAACTTCATTCGAAGAGGCGCGCGCTCGTACAAAGTTTTTAATAGAGCTATTTCAACTACCAGCTATCGAGTTTAAAACTGAATATACCCATCTTAATAGTGGTAGACTCTCGACATGGGCAGCAAAAACTCGAAGCCTCGTATTAAAGTAGTCAATTTAGATTCACCACAGATCCATTCTTTATAGTTTTCATAACTATAGGAAAGTCTACATACCATCCAATCTCTGATTCATATTTTACTTCATATGGACCTGAGGCAACTCCATTAGAGCTTGGTAGTGATTGCCATCTCTTCATAATCTCTGATCCATCGAGATCTTTATCATCTCTAAATAATTTTGCAGTAGAGATAGCAAACTCATATGCGAGAGAACCAAATGAGAGCTGATTCTGATCTCCATATCTAGAGTTATATCTCTCTATATAAGAAGGATAGATCTTCGTATTAGAAAATACACTTCCATTCATTGTTCCAGCGGCAGATATTAACTCAGAATCACTCTCAAATAGATTGTTTCCGAAGGATTTTATATTAACTTTAAGAGAGTGGGATTGTTTGTAGAATTGAGAAACTTGTCCGACAAATAGTAGGTTTCCAATATAATCAACAGATTCTTTTTGAAGTCTAGTTATATAGGGACGAAGATCCATCTCTCCCTGAGGGATAGTATCTTTTCGTACAATTGTAATACTTGTTGGCAAGTTCTCCTCCAAAGATTTCATAAGCTCTTCTGTATATGAATGCTCAGAAATTAGTAGTGCAATTTTTCTTACTCCACTCTGAGCAAGATAATCTGCTTGAACCTTCATGAATTTTCTTGAATCCGGCATGAAGCGCATCACATATTTACGGTCTTTTCCTATCTCTCTCGCTATGCACTGACCTATGAATGGGATCTGCTTACTCTCAGCTAATGGAGCTATTGCTTTACAGAGAGCAACTCCCCAAGAGTAGATCATAGAAACATTACTCGAAGATAATTTATGGAAAGCATCTACTGCTCTGCGAGGATCATTCCCAAAGGTATCTTCAAAAATAAAAGAGATATTACTAAACATCTCAGGATGATCTTCTTTTGCTAGAAGTATTGAGTTCTTTATCGCGACCCCATAGTCAGCAGAGGAGCCGGTAAGTGGTAGGATTACACCTACTCGAATCTCTCCGTAGGCGAGAGGGGTAAGACAAAGTATCGCAAATAGAATGGTTAGAAATGGTTTAAGCATATTGGTCCTTTATGTTTTCGGCATCATAGAGAACCTCAGAAAATTAGTCGTAATTTGTAGAC
>CAZTER010000205.1:0-4399 GCA_964612045.1 uncultured Bdellovibrionales bacterium | reverse complement strand
CTGAAAATACAGTTATTTTATCCTGTTTTAATTAATGCCTATTTATTTTTTTTTAATTTATGCGGAGCGCTTGGAACACTAATTAGGTAGAGCTTCGCTGAACTACAGACACTAATGAAAATAAAACTCTCTTAAGTTAAAGATACCGAACAAAGATAAAGTTTTTATTATCTATATGCGAGTAGGAGCGCTACGGAGACTTCCCTATGGAACGGAGACTTTAGTCTCCGAAGTAAAAGCGCTCGCAAGTTATAGGTAGTATTTTATAAAATTTTCTAGAGTAAAAACTCAAGTTAATGGAGAGTTAAGATGCAGATCGGTACCCCCTTATCACCTTCCTCAACTAAGGTCATGATGCTTGGCTCTGGCGAGCTTGGGAAAGAAGTAGTGATTGAATTACAAAGGCTTGGAGTCGAGGTCATTGCCGTAGATCGCTATCCTAACGCACCGGCAATGCAGGTCGCGCATCGCTCTCATACAGTCTCAATGCTAAATCACGAAGCTCTGCGAGATGTAATTAACCTTGAGAAACCAGATATTCTCGTCCCTGAAATTGAAGCTATAGCTACAGATCTTTTACTAGAGATGGAGAAGACTGGGATTAAAGTCGTACCTACTGCTCGTGCTGCAAAACTAACGATGAATCGAGAGGGCATTCGAAGATTAGCAGCTGAAGAGCTTGGTCTACCAA
This sequence comes from uncultured Bdellovibrionales bacterium, assembly GCA_964612045.1. GTDB lineage: Bacteria > Bdellovibrionota_C > UBA2361 > UBA2361 > UBA2361 > CAZTER01. The sequence continues at coordinate 3,708 of CAZTER010000205.1, read as the reverse complement.
CATCGCCATATAAATTTGTTGAGAGTGAAGATGAGCTTCGCATGGCGATTAAAGAGATCGGCATGCCTTGCGTAATAAAACCGATAATGAGCTCATCAGGTAAGGGACAAAGCGTTGTAAGAGCTGAATCTGATATCTCTACAAGTTGGAACTATGCACAGTCTGGTGGGAGAGCAGGAAGTGGACGAGTAATCGTTGAAGGATTTATAGATTTTGATTACGAAATTACACTACTAACCGTTCGTCACAGTGCGGGAACCTCTTTCTGTCCCCCAATTGGTCACCTTCAGATCGATGGCGATTATCGCGAGTCATGGCAGCCACACCCTGTTTCTGCAAAAGCACTTGAGGAATCAAAACGAATTGCAGGCTCAGTTACTGATGCACTCGGTGGCTATGGAATCTTCGGTGTAGAGCTCTTCATCAAAGGAGATCTTGTTTACTTTAGTGAAGTCTCCCCTCGCCCACACGACACAGGATTAGTAACTCTAATCTCTCAGGAATTATCTGAATTTGCACTCCATGCAAGAGCTATCCTAGGTTTGCCGATACCAGAGATTAAACTTTATTCACCCTCTGCATCTGTTGCATTACTAGTAGATGGACACTCTGAAAATATAATCTATAAAAATCTAGACCAAATGTTAAAGGAACCAGGGACATCCCTTCGACTCTTTGGAAAACCTGATGTAAGTGGACATCGTCGTATGGGCGTAATGTTGGCAAGAGATGACAATGGGGTAGATGCTGCTAGAGATAAAGCAAGAAGAGCCGCAGAAAACTTTAAATATTCGACTTAATTATAGAGATTGATTATGGAATCTCCGATGCTTGCAATGGCAGCTCGATCTATCGAGCAAGAATTACACACAATTTTGATCTTTTAGTAGCCTAGGCTAACTTTCACCCTTGTATTGCAGCGCTTCTGCGAGAGATGAAAATCCTGCTTCTGTAACGATCTGGCGATGAGCATTTATGTTTTTAAATAAGAGACTCCATTTTAATGGAATATGAACTCCCTGACAAAAAAGCTCTGATAGCCCTTTAAATACTAATCCTTCCTGATCTTTATTATCTCTATTTTTATCTAGGAATGTAACGATACGATCTGCTATTGGCGCTCCTGGAAGAGCTTTATTCTCTGGAAACGAGGCCAGAAGATTACTAACTGCCTTAACAACCGAATCCCTTCCGTTCGCAGAGACAAGCTGATTCATTAATAATTTTTCAGCGAATGAGAATCTGAGATACATTCCACGATCAAAGATCACCAACTGTGACCTATCACTGGATACCCCAGCATTACCTTTGCTGATATCTGACAATACTACAGATTCTGCCAAGGGGTTCTTCCCTATTATCTGATTCATATAAAATTGAGCACCAAGTGCTGCCATCTCTTTTCGTTTTAATGGATCCAATTGTTCAGCAGATGTAAAATTTGTAACTCCAGGAACAAACTGATCTCTCACTACTTTAATAACCACATCACTAGTATCACTTGGAGTCGGTCTAGATTCTGGAACAAAGATAGAGAGCCCTCGCTTTTTAGCCCAATCAGGTGCCCAATTATTCCAACTTTTCCGAAAGATAGGATCCAGGTCAGCAAATTCACGATCTCGCATCTCTGTTTTAATCCACTGCTCCACCAGAGTTAGGATTGGCTTAACTGAGGCATAAGATGGATCTTCGTCAATCAATCCATCAACGGTTGTATTAAGAAGTGTTAATCGCTCATCTACATGGGCAAGAGCATTTGGATTCATTACCCTAACTGCTTCCTCTCCTAAACCAAGTACCTGCGCCATAAAAACAGTATAAATTGATCCACCGCCAATTACCGGTCCGAATGTATCGATCTGTCCTAGAAACTGAGGGGAAACTTTACCGATTGTTTTTCTAGCGGAGAGCGCACTCTGCCCTTTCCTTGCATCATATAAACCCATAAAGCTAGCTTGGATTCTCGGATCAAGATCACTAATCAACTGTCCAGCAAGCTGCAAAGCACGAACACCAGGTGCATCTAAACGGGATCCAACCTCAGTAATAAAATTAAGAACATCCAATACTCCGTTCTCTGTTTCACTTGAAGTCAACAATCCAAGAGAATCAAGTTTTACTCGAATACTATCTGAATCTTGTAAAGGATTTCCTGAAATGATCTCTCTAAAATACGGGAGAAGAAAATCAATCATCTCTACTCGTAATCTAGCTTGTCCTTCGCTCTCTCCAAGATCTCTGTGAGGATCAATTAATTGACCGAAATCAGAGGTATCCCACAGTCTAGGAAAATCAAATAAAGTGGAATGAATCGGGCCGTCCCAATCAGAGATGTCTCGAGGAGGACATAAAACTCTCTCTGCCATCGCTCCTACAATTAACTCACCAAGCTCATCATTAGAAGCGCTCTCTAGAAATATCCTAACTACTTTCTTAAGCTGTTCAGCAAGTTCGGGATCTTGATCCTTTTCAATAAACTCATCAAAGATAATATTGGTAAGCTCTTCTCTTCCATTCTTTTTCTCTAGTATTCCGCCTCTACCCACTAGACTATCTCGGAGTAGAAGCATGCGCTCTAAGGGACCAAGTGCATAAAACTGCTGTAACCACATCACTGGATTAATCAAATCTCTAGTTGAATTTGCCGATTCTACATCCTCCTTACCTAAGAATTTCTTCACTATATCTTGAGCTTCAGAAGCGCTATCACAACTAATTAACTGTAAACTAAAGTCTCTAAGAGAACGAATATCAGAGATCATCCAGCCGCGCAGCAGAATCTCCTTAAGCCTATCGTCACTTCTAGCTGTAGATAAGATTGCTCTCAAAAATTCAGTTTTATCGGTATTTCCAAGCATGTTAGCGACGAAATCGCCGAAGACTACTGCACCTGTTTTTGCTCCAATTTCTGAAGTGGATCTCCAAAAATCAACCGTACGATCTTCCACATACTCGAATTCACCTGAGGTACGAAGCGTACGGTCTATGTTATTTAGAGTATTAAACGTTACTCCATATCTAACCTGTTGAGGGAATCGGTCCATTACAAAGTTAACTTTCTCTACAGCAGAAAGACCTTCAAGAATATCTGGTAAGAGCGTAGTTTGAACCTGTCTTCTGATTCCTGAGTCTGGTGCAAAGTAGCCGATATCATAAAGTAGGGTTAAATCTTCTCTACTTGTTGGTTTCTCATTAAAAAAACTGAGCCCTTGTCTGAATATTATACTAAGAGGAATCGCACCATATCTCTCATTAGAAGCTATCTCTTCACGATTTAAGTTAACTACATGAGGAGGACGCCAGATAGCCAGATATTCCCTAATGCACTTTGCATAATGCTCTCGAGATGGATCTTCTTCGATTTTATCTTGAAGAATATCTAAAGCTGATAAAGCAGTTTCTTCCCTAATACCATCTGGCTCCTTTAACGAAGATATGAACGCTAACTTACCCTCCGGAATAAAAGGAGAAGGTTTGCCAAGTTTAGGAATAACATCCCATGAAGTAGTATTTAATTTACCATCATTAATCGCAGATATTGCGCTAAATCTATACTCGCTCTGAGAATCAGCACCAACCTGTAAAACACCAACTATTAAATTAGAAAGGATCTCCTGCTTCTCTCCCGTTATTCTTACCTGTAAAAGATTACTAATTACTGCTTGAACACAAGCCTCTCTATCTGGAGCACTAACTAAAATTCCTCCC
>CAZTER010000204.1:0-4458 GCA_964612045.1 uncultured Bdellovibrionales bacterium | reverse complement strand
CGTCTTTGTAGAGGTAAGTACTATTGAAGAGATTGCAGTATTTGCTAAGGAGGTCTCAGAAAAATTCAAAACTTCCCTAAACTCTATTCACTTATTTGCTCACGGAAATAGAACTAGTCAAGATCTAGGAATCGAACCTAATCAGAGCATTCCCGTAAGGTACATATCCTCAACCAACCCAAGCTGGAAGGTTATTGCCGAGTGTTGCAATCAAGATGTTCATCTTATTCTTCATGGCTGTAAATCTGGAGAGGATTTTACAGATGCATTTAAACTTTTACTCGGAAATAAGGCTACTGTTTCTGGATTGCGTGTTGACGGATCGTTTTATGGAGTATCTCCAGTAGTATCAGAAACCGACCTGCAATGGAGCTTAATCCCTCCCTCTAGTGGTGGATCTAAATCAAAAAAACCAAAGAGAGCTTAGCAAGACTAACGATCCATTCTTCATTGATATAACACTACGAGAATCTACCACTAAAACACCGCGTCAGTTCATAAAGTTAAAAACTCTAATTTCCGAAAGTAATACTTAATTATATGGGGAGCAGGAAAATATGAGCAGTTTAGCAATCGTACCGGTCAAAGGACACAGCACTGATTTAGCTATACCAGACCAAGCTACTCTGCCATCAGGAAGAATAAGTCGCTCAGATTCATATTCCAAGTTAGGAGAGATGAGAGTTGCCTTGCTTAAAGATGCAGAATTAGCTCGCACTGGCCCTTATAAGCAGCAAGCCGAGGAATCTCCTTATCATGATGTTGCTGGAGCAATGTATGTAGTTTTAGGAGAGGCCTGTATTCGACTTGGAGACGGTGAAAAAGCTAAGGAGATGATGATGCTAGCTGGTGGTCGAATCTTCGCCGCCACAGAAGAATTGAGCCGAACAGTACAAGCAGTAAATGCAGCTTCAGATCTCGGACGAGCGATCTGCGAGGCACCAAAGGAGATAAGAACAGCTATTATGGGAGATAAATCGCCCTTTGCTTTGATGAATGAGGTTATTCAAGGATTAAAAACATCAGCAGAAATTATGTCAAATAGCAGAGAAAATAATCCTGGTTGTGCATTTCCTCGAGTAACAGCAGGCTGTTATGAAGCTATGTCTGCAGCGAGCTTATTCAAATGTGGACGAGAAGATCTGGCGATCGCTCAATTACAAAATGTTGCAACTACAATAGCGACAGTCAATCCAAATCAATCTCCAGATAAAGAGATGGATGACAGAATGATTCCAATCGGGCCAATGGTAGCAGACCATTTCATAAGAATGCTAGGACATGATGACAAGCACATTTCATCCGAACATAAAGGCACTGTAGCCAAATTTTTAGAGAAATCTGTAGAAGGATTTACTCCAACGACTCAAGAAGCTAGAGGATGCTTAGATGGGATTAATGCCTTAATACGAAAATTACACTCGTAATTTACAACTTGATAAAATAAATACTTTTACTACGGCATAACATATGTGTTTACTAGATATATTTATCTTACTGCATTCTAGCTGCCATCTCGGTAGCGCTATCAAGTAATTGCTCAATCGCCACCTCTTCAGCTTCAGCTCTATTTTGGGCCGATGCTCGCATCTTGCCCATATGTGCCTGAAGAGTAGCTAAGCCTTTTAGTAGTAACATTCTCTCTGCAGAACTCCCTTCTCGTTGCGCTAGTGAGTTTGATAAGGCAATTAATCTTCTTTCAAAAAGATGTGTATTTAAAGAATCAATACCTGCACCTTCCTCAGTTAAAGATTCAGGAGCATTTGATAGTAACAAAGCGGAAACTAATAATTCGGATTCAGATGGAGCATCGTTTATAGTAGAGAAGATGTCTTTAAAATCTTCTAATGCTGCTGCCTCATATCCAGCTTCTGCTCTTAAGACTCCACGCAAAAATCGCAAAGAAAAAAGTAATGGCTTATATTGATCACTCACTTCATCCAGCTCTTTAAATAGCACATCGCACTTTTTAAGAACCTCTCTTTCTCGGCCACCAACTGCCATAATAGCAATAATTTGCATCTTTAATGGGAGCATCATCTCAGCATTCCATAGCGGTCTTTCTGATAATTGATCTATAAGGTCATCTATAATAACTAGATCCCTCTCTTTCACTTCTCCTGCTTTAGCAGCTGAAATATTGCGATAAAGTGCGGCCATTAATCTTTGAGATAAGATCTGTCCTTTAGTTTCATGTACTCCATGACGGCTTTTTAGATCTAAGTTTTCTAGAACAATATCTGCAGCTCGATCAAACATGCTAGCTTTTGAATAGGCAGTTACTCTGAGGGCGTTTAATTCGATGCAATTTGCAGTTCGATCTTCTACTTGAGGAAAGAACAAACGAGCAGCTTCGTCAATATACACTGCTGCAGTTACAGGCTTTCCCCATTTTAAACAGTTTGCGGATAGATCTGTAAGAATCTTGGCTTTGTTCCCATGAGTCCTAAACCACTCTTGTGAACTATCTTTAATATTGTATGTTTTAATCCACTCACGATCGGCAACATCTTGTCGCTGATAAGCAAATTTTAGAACCTCATCAGCTTCTTTGTATCTCTCATTTTGATAATAAAGGTAAGCCAATTGCTCCATAAGGTCTATACTAGAACTCAAGGCTGGTAATCCGATCTCTGCTCTTAAACGTTCAGTCTCATACGCTTGAGTTAATAACAGGTACTCCTGCTCTGAATATTCTCGATTAGTTGAAGTAGCAGTAGATAACAATCCCCTAGAAAAACTTCCGAAGAAGGGACGCTTTGTTAAAGCATTAGGCAATTCGCTCATTTGTTTATTTAAATGCGATATCTGATTTGTCAGGTCAGCACCATGCTTAGCCTCCAAAACTCTTTGTAAAGCAGGATACAAAGGATGTAATTCTCCTACTCGTTCTACAAGCCTTTCTAATATTTTAATATTTTCTTGATTCTGCTCTACTCCCTCCTTTGATATAAAAAAAGGGTATTTATGTTGAGAAGTAAAATAATGCTCTAATCCAAATAAGAGCAGGAGATCTGACTCATTATAGAGATTATTTTTTTCAAATATTTTACCAAGAGATATCTCAGATCCTACAAGATCTCCTATATTTGGCATGCGATCTAAACGACAACCAGCTGCAATAGTACGCGCCTTTTCTAGGTTATTATCTCGCGCAGCAAGAGCGACTTCAATAGAGTTTAAAGATAACCTAAAGTAGCTATCTTTTTCTGGTCCAAAACTCATCTCATATTGTTCAAAATTTTCTACAAACGTTTTTAGGTCATCTTGAGTTGTAGTAGATTGCTCGGAAGTTTGAATACAAGCGATACCATTTGTGATTTTTAAATCTCTATATATTCTATTTGCTAATTCATATAATTCACTAAACTTACGTCGCCTCATGGCTTCCATTTCGTGAGCGTGTAGCTGATCTGATAATGGAATATCCAACTGCTCAAATCTCAGCTTAGGGCATATGGAGTCTCGTGTAAGACCTAAAATACCGTCCGCGATAACTGAGGTTGGTGGTGTAGATTCTATAAACGGCGCTAATTTATCTCCATTTAAGTTAGTAGTAACTGCATAGATCTTATCGCTATTATCATGCATTGCTCTTCTCGCTTCTACCTCGATTTCTCTTAATCCAAAAACATTTTTTGCTCGTGAAATAACATCATTAAGCGCCTTACGATCGAATAAATATGTTTTTTCGCTACAAATATTAATTGGACCAAGAGGTGTTATAATAGAAACTTCAAAATGAGTACTCGCGTCCCAAATATGAATTCCTAACCCTCCATTTGGAGTAACTGTAAATGGCATAGAATGCCGCTCCCATCTTATGAATGATAATGAATAAGGATTGTTAGGTGCTATTAACTCTTGCGATATAGAGCTATTATCTTTTAATTTAAATCCACTATTAGTAATAAACAGGTTGCCTTTTTCAAGTAAAGCCTTAGTAAGATTTAAATAAAACCACTCTGCAATTTCACTGGCTTGCTCTAAATTTGTAACAACAGCGCGTAAAGTTTGTGGATTTAAACTTGTCACATCTACCAGTGGAAGTGATTTAGTTGTTTCTTCCTGCAACAGAATGCAAAAATCTTCTTCAAATAAAGAACTTCTTAATGTAGCTAACTTGGCAAGTTCGCTAGTATCATTCTTTCGGCCCACGGGAGACAAAATAGTCAATCCCGATAAGAGAGCTCTAAGGCTACTCTCAATAGTGGGTTTCTCTAATAACATCCTCTCTTTCTCTAAATCTGCTAACTCTTTTCTTGATAAACGAATGGCTTCTCTCTCCAGAGCTAAATACTGAATAGGAGAGATCTCGCTTTCTATTGAGCTCGCAACAAGATCTGCCATAATATTAAGAGTGGTTCCCCAGCTTTGATCTGAGCTACTCTCTGAGTCTGCATATATCCTTATATTCTTTACAAGTTGCTCTCGATCTACAGTTTTTATCTCTGAGGA
>CAZTER010000203.1:0-4466 GCA_964612045.1 uncultured Bdellovibrionales bacterium | reverse complement strand
TGAGAAAGGTCTTTCAATTCAATGCTTATTCTCAAATTTAACTGAAGCAGAGAAAAATAGAGTTAAAGAAGCTGAGCAGATGATTAACTCTAATGCTGAAGAGGTTCAGGTAAACGGGCTACGCACCCTTCTCACTGTTCCACTTCATGCGATAGACCAATGTGATATCTTGCATAGAATAATAGATTTTAGCTCCGTGGCCGTAAATCGAGAGCTAGCCGTAATATTTGCACACGAACTTTCCCCAGCCGGGTTAGCTAATGACCAGAAGGTATATAGACTTAACTTCAACAACTCTCAGGCAGTCCACTTATTATCAAAACTTACTAAGTATGAAGATGAAGAGGTAAGAGCATTAACTGTCAAAGCAGTTGGTGGAGCTTTCTCAGCATTTTTATCTCCAAGCCTTAAAGTGATTACATTACACGGATTAGAAAATGATCCTTCAGAGCGAGTTAGAGAAGAGTTGAAAGCTGCGATGGATAAGATCGATCTTGGAGCAGCTGAAGCTGGAATGGCCGCATGGCAACATTTAGCTGGATATGTACACGCTAGCTAAAATTTCTGGGCTTACAGTAATCCCTCTTGGAGCAAGGACTTTAGTCCTCGAATCACGGTAATTCGCCTAACACGGACAAGAAAAAATTATAGGGCATGGAGATAGCATATTTTGAAGCGGAGACTTTAGTCTCCGAATCACAGCTATTCAATTAGTAAAAATATGAAAAGGTTCTAGTATGAGAACTTTACCTTCGACTATAAAAATCTATCTGTAACGCAGATCCAAAATCCTCGTAACATAATTACTCGTCATTAGGTGCGAATTGCGCTTCGATTAGCTTAGAATGGCTAAAGATTTAGCGACGGGTGGACTCGAACCACCGACCTCGGCATTATGAGTGCCGCGCTCTAACCAGCTGAGCTACGTCGCCATAAAGGAAATTCTAACACCACCTACCCGCGGTACTCATACGGGGTCCGGGGTGAAACCCCGGTGCGCGATTCCAATCTTGTCTGGACAAGTTGGAATAGCAAAAAACTCTGGGTCCGGGGTGAAACCCCGGGCGTAATTTCAATCTTGGTTTACCAAGTTGAAATAGCTAATCGTACGGTGCCGCGCTCTAACCAGCTGAGCTACGTCACCATAAATCTAGCTCACGACTTATGCCAGATTACGCAGTTTCACTCAACCTTGAGCAATTAAAAAACAAAGTACTTCACTACCTTAACGCTATTATCTGACTAATGCCGAAGAACTTAATTGCATTAAAAATAGCGCCTTAACCACATGAAATAATTGATTATATTTACAGAATCAAGCTAACCACTATTTGCATCTAAATCTACTATGAGCTCAAGAAAGGAAGAAAATACAACAGTTATGGAAGACTTCGAACCGATCGATGGCGCTGCTATTGCAGCACAGATACTAAGACATATGCCTCCTGCTGAACGTAGCCGATTAATCTCAGAGATCGCGACAAAAGCTCCCGAAGTCGCAATTAAGCTTCAAGATAGAATCTATAACTTTGAAGAGGTCAGAACATTAGCACCTCAAGGACTTCAACTCTTAATACAGGATATAGAGCATAAAGACCTTGTAATGGCCTTCTCAAGCTCTAGTCCACAACTAAAAGCAAAGATCTCAGAAAACATGTCCGAAAGAAAACGGCTAATGGTGGAAGAAGATATCTCTTCTCTAGCCTCAGTTAATTCTCAGGAAGTGAAAGAAGCTCAATGGAGAATACTTAAAAGACTTGATGAGCTACGTGCTGCTGGAGCAATCCGCACCGAAGGTAAAGGAATCTGGGTATAACCCCCCTCTTTCTGACTAAACTCAATTAGAGCAGTTGAAGTACTCCCACCCGTATGGCATCCTCCACCAATGGCACGAATTGCGTTACTTGCAGCTCCCGGTTTAGCGGTTATTGTTTATCGCGAGCTATCTACATTCAATATTAAGATCACTCAGGATAGGAGAGTTAATCTCAGAAACCATGACTTGATTGTCGGATCTATCGCCGAGAAGGATATCCAAAAGCTTAGAAAGCTAAGAACAGTTGAAGATCTCTTTATTATTTTACTTGAAGACTCTCCAGTAAAGACCAAGGCAGATCTTGCAAAGCTAATTCCGTCAGGTTTTAAATCAAAGGTACTAGAATCACTTCGTCACCTTCCTCCAAGAAAAGGTAGTAAAGTAACTACCCATTTCGCTGTCTTCGTAAAAAAAGATATGGATCGCGAAGTTCGTCGTGATCAAATTAGCACTCAGATATCAAATTGGCTCTCGTTACAATTCAATAAATGGAAAGCAAAGGAGCCCGCAGATATCGAGTTTTGGTGCTTTTATGCAGATGAAAAGGTAACTACTGGATTAAGAATCACAGATCATTCCTTTAGAAATAGGAGTTACCGTGAAGCTGAACGAGAAGGTGCGCTAAGACCTACTATCGCAGCAGCGATCGCTTTATTAGGTGAGATTCGCAAAGATGATACAGTACTAGATCCTATGTGTGGATCAGGAACAATCTTAATAGAAAGAGCGCTATACGGTGGAGTAAGAAAGACAATTGGATGTGATATCGACGAAGACGCGATATCAGTTGTTAAGAGAAACTCCAGAAAAGCTAACTTAGATATAGATCTCTTTAATGCTGATTCTTGCGATCCTTCTGTTTTAGAAGATTATATCGGACAAGTGGATGTGATTCTGAGCAACTTACCGTTTGGAAAGAAATATCAGAAAGCTGATAATCTATATCAAAAAGCACTAGCTAGCTGGGTACCTCTCCTAGCTCCAGGAGGAAGAATTTCTATCCTTACAAGCGATCCTAAAGCCATTGCTATTGAAGCCAAGAAATATCGCTTGAAGATCAAAGATAGATTTAGAATGCGAGTAAAGGGAGAGCTAGTTGAGGTTACTACCCTATTTAAGAACAAATAATAGTTCGATAGATCTGCTTTAAAAGCCTGCCATTCTAGAGCCTAGCTCTGGATGTGGACCAAAAAGAACATGCTCTGAATTATGCCGATTGCTTCTTCTTTCTAATCTTAGAATCCTATTAATAACTAAACTCTGAGAATGATCATCACTTAGAGGAGAAAACTCTCCAAACGCAGGATTGAGAAGTAACGGGTAGCTTCTATCCCCTACTATCAACTGATAACAGTGATAGCTAGCAGGGTGTGGAGGATCTTGATGAAGAGAGTCAACATCTCCATCCTTTACATATCCAAGGAACTTTATCTTCGCGCCGTGAAGAGTGAAAGAAGGAACCTCTATCAAATATCCATCTTGATTAAGAGCTTGAATCAATCGACCTTCTCCATGACCAGATGATTCATTTAGATTATGTGCTAGCACTAATTCATGAGCATCTTTTGCTGAGACCTTTAGATCTTTCCCATTAAAAGAAGCTGAGACTTCCTGCTTAAGAAGACCAGCGCCAAGTGCTAGCGCTGCTGCTGCCGTGATACCTAACCAATTAGGCGAATAAGAAACTGAGATTCCATCTGGAGAAGGAATCTCTCTGACTCTATTTGAAGTTGGGAGAATATTTAAAATTGGACCGAAAAACATACTACTGCCTAATCTATTTGTAATATAAAGATTATCTATAACCGAGAATTGTGCGCCTGATAATTTTGCTAAACAAGGCATGATCTGCCAAAAGCTAAATATCTCATCGAATGAATTGATTAAATATTTATATTTTAATCCTTAATCTGATCTAAATTACCCTTAAAATAAGCAACTTGTAATTTGTTAGGATGTAGTTAAAACTACTCAACAAATTACAGTAACTCTTAACAATATGTTAGAAACTATCTCCAACTCGCATCCTGGGTTGGAATAACCAGACATGAAATTAGGAGTTTGATCGATGTTAGCAGGACCACAGAACCCAATAAGAGAAAATGTAGGCCCATTTGAAGCTATTGTATTACCTCACACCACAAAAAATGAACCAATTACAAAGGTTTTATTAGATCTTTTACCTTTTGCTCCTGCAGTAAAAGCAATTACAGACCATCTTAAAGGAGCTAATCAAACTTCTGTCGTTATCAACGAACAGACACATGCATTATCATTTCCAGTATATGCTCCATTTATCTCTTTTGAGATGGTAGTAGTTCCTGCACTAAAAGGATCTGATATCAAGGTTATCTCTGACAGAATCCAACCTCATCAAGCAGAGATAATCTCAGTTCTAGTAGATCACCTTGGCAAGCCTGTTGAAGAGCTAACAGATTTAGCTCTTACAATCCTAACTAAAGGTAATAACGAGACTACTGTCTTTGTATTTAACCAAGATGGAACTCCCGCTGAGCCTGTTATTGTAAGGTATAGCGCTGGCTTAGGATTTAACAATGACTTTTTGGCTCTCGCTAGCTCCGGAATAATTAACAATGGAGAGAGAGTAAAGACCGAGCATTGCTTAACTGCCTTAGCGCAGCTCGCGTCT
>CAZTER010000202.1:0-4476 GCA_964612045.1 uncultured Bdellovibrionales bacterium | reverse complement strand
TGTAGCTTATCTGTCGTAAGTTGCGCTTTTTCTCGCTCTGAACCTAAAGATTCAGACGATCTAACCCAACCAAGCTCGTCTTCGAGCCTTTTAATCCTAAGATCTACTCCTCCATTTGGATAGCTAAGAAATCCAGCTTGATGATTGAGAAAGGGACTACTGACCCTTAATATCACTCCATATATTGGAGTTATGGTCTGATTTATCAGGTACCCTACTCCCCTTCTAAATTTCCCAAGTTGACCATCCTTAGAGCGAGTACCTTCTGGGAAGATTATTATGGATCCCCCTGATTCAACAATTATTCTGGCCTGATTAACTACCTCAATACCAGTACCGACTACTGGATAATCAGCGTATCGGATTAAACCTCCCATTATCGGAACTCTTAATAGTTCACGCTTTGCAACACAGACGCCACATTCAAATCTAGAAAGGATAACGAGAGCATCGAGCAATGTATGATGATTAGCCAGATAAATGCCAGGAGAAGAGAAGTCACCACTGAACTCGACTCTTAGTAACCCTAAAAGTTTTAGAGCCCAAACCAACCAGCCATATGAGCGACATAACAACCGCCTAGTAAAATTAACTGTACTATTCGGGGTTGCCTTAGAGATCTTTGATAAAAAATCGAAGATGGCGACCCTAAGATAAATAACTGTTCCAACTAAGAATAGTAGGAATAGCGCTAGCCCAACGAGGAGATGCGTAATAAACGATCGAATTCTCACAGAGATGGCTTCCTATCAATTTCGATCGCGACTGAACTCCCACAAAGAGCTAATCTTGAACTCCCTGAACGATACCAATCCAGAAATGCCATAGCATGACACTCTTTAATACCCTCTGTTAAATCAGAGCCAACTCTCAAGGTAAAACTATCTTTCCCCTCTCTAGTCATGAGCAAACCAACAGCGTACACGGAGGTATTATCAGCTACATCACCGAAGATATCTGGAACAAGCTCATCATAGGCTAAGAGAAGAATCCGAGGACTTGCGCTCTCCTTCAATTGAAGAGCTGCATCTACCAATCCACAGATAAAAGTTTCATCTCCTGCCGCTATTGCAGAGGATGGCCCTTCAGCTTTATGTGAGATGGAATGAATACCTGAAGCTGTATTATGGACACTAAGACTAAAGTCCATTGGAGAGATAGGCATATTGCAGCTTAGATCTCTCAGCAAGCTAGCTGTCGTTGAAGACTCTCCATGACGAGAAGCAAAGACTGTAGGAACATCCCCTTTTAATGAAACCTCACTCATAGCCTCATTCGCAACACTCAGAGCCATTTTTGTAAGGGGACTACATCTTCTTTTAAGTGATCCGGGAATAAATCCTAGACAAGATCCATCAAATAGAGAAGAGATCCCATCTGTCGAAAATGTCCCTCTAGAACACCGACCACGACCATCGATAAAGGCTAATTTTTCAATTGCAAAGGTAATCATTTATCAAAGATGGAGAGATATTCTCCGTACCCTTTTTCCTTCATCTCTTCTCGCGGAACAAAACGAAGAGATCCTGAATTGATACAATAACGCATTCCAGTTGGACCTGGTCCATCTGGAAATAGATGGCCAAGATGAGAATCAGCCTTACTTGAACGAACCTCAGTTCTGCTCATTCCATGACTACTATCGCTCTTTGTCACTATCTCTGAGCCATCGATTGGCCGTGTAAAACTTGGCCAACCAGTCCCGGAATCAAACTTATCTTTAGAGCTAAAAAGAGGGACTCCACTTACAACATCGACATAAATACCTTCACGCTTATTGTTCCAGTACTCATTCTTGAAAGGATGTTCAGTCCCATTCTCTCTAACAATCTTATACTGCTCTGGAGAAAGAATCTCTCTTAACTTTTCATCTGTAAGATTACTGTCGCAACTTCCCATATCTCCCCCAACAGAATCCGTAGTTTCAGCTCTAACTAAGAGGTTTGCGTAGCCACTAGCAAGCCAAAATATCCCCAAAATAAGAGTCAGAACAAGGCCCTTATAAAAACTGCGCGAGTTAAACATATGCACTCTTTAGGAGTTATAAAGTTTATCCGATACTACTAATATAAGGTTTTAAATCATAGATAAGAGTTACCCGCCCCAGGGAACAAAGTTATGTCAGTAACCATTATTCGTGGGGTGGAAAGCTTAGGCGCCGATAAAACAGGCGGAACCGGTCAATCTACCTCAAAGTTAACTAGCAATATTCAGATCTCACACTCTACAACTAGGGGCTATACAGCGATAACACGCTCTGGCTTACAAGAAGCAAGTTTTATCCATATCAAGAACTCTTCAGGACAAAGTCACCGCGAAAAGATTAGGGACTATAATCAAGCGCAGCAGTACGCTAATCATATCTCAGATAAGATAATGTCGCGCGACTCTAGCGATGATTTGCACACCGCTGAAGAATCGCACGACATTAATCGAGCGTCTGCTCGTGAGAGACTTAATGAAGATTAGTCTTCTCTTCTGCGAGTAGAGGAAGATCCTCCTCGAGAAGAAGGGCCTCTTGAACCACCATTAAATCTCTTCTTGAAAGGACGTCCTCCAGAAGATGGACGACCTGATGGACGGCCACCACGATATCCGCCACGGCTACCTGACTCTGATGAACCCTCTCCTGGTTGGAAAGAACGCTTTCTATCATCACGTCTAGAGTCGGTGCTGTTACTATCACGGCTACCTCTAAATCCACGTCTCTCCGGTCTGTCAGACTGACTGAATCTATTAGATCTAGCGGATTCTCCACCTGGACCTCGGCTTCTATCATTGCTCCAACCACCACGACGACCTTCTGGGCGGCCTTCAGCGGACTGAGGTCTTGATTCATCTGATGACCAAGTACGATCTCTCTGCTGACGTCTCTCTCCGAAAGACTTAGATCCATATCTATTAGATCCGCCATCTCGGCTAAAACGCCCCTGACCTCTCTCAGATCTACCGTCTCGACCCTCGTATCGATTCTCTCTATTTCCACGGTTGTCGCGATTATCTCTGCTACCGCGATCTCTGTTATCTCTCTGACGATAGCTACTACGTTCACGAGGCGCATCGCTGGAACGCTCTGACCTGTCTGCTCTATCACGGCTGTCAGCTGCATAACGCTCACGAGCTGGCTTTGCCTCTCCTTCATTACCGAAAGAATCACTACCATCTACATTATATGGCATCTTTCTGCTTCTGAAGTTTCCACGAGAAGAGCCAGCATACCGACCCTCACTACGCTCTCCATAACGCTTTCCACCAAAACGACCAGAACCGAAAGGCTTTCTACCGCGAGGTCTATCTCCACCTTCAGAGCTTCTGCGTCTCGATCTGCCACCTTGTGAAGATCCATCTTCTGCTTCTTCCTGGCCGTTCCACTCTTTAACAACAGGAAGATCAATCTTCTCAGCTTTGTAGTCGAAGGCTTCAATAACTCGACGATCGATCTTAGCACCAAGCATGCGCTCGATGTTTCGCACCATTCTCTCGTCTTGGCGACTTACAAGGGTAAAAGCATCACCAATTCTTGAAGCTCTTCCTGTACGACCAATTCTGTGAGTGTAAGCCTCTACGGTATCTGGAATATCATAGTTAAGAACATGAGAGATGCTGGAGATATCGATACCACGAGCAGCGATATCAGTAGCAACCATTATTCTGTATGCTCCACCTCTAAATCCGTTAATCGCATCTCGTCTTGCTCCTTGAGATAGATTTCCACGAAGAGAAGTAGCCTTCTGACCAGCTTTACAAAGCTGCTCTACTAACTTCTTCACTCCTCTCTTTGTTCGACAGAATATCAACACAGAACCTGTTGAGATCGAATTCAAGATCTCAAGAGTTAACGCGCTCTTTAAATGTGGAGGAACTGAATAGACTGCATGTGATACAGAAGACTTCGGCGCAGTATGATTGACCTCAATCACCTCTGGCTCTCTTAAGATATCAAGTGCAAGTTGGCGAACCTCTTTTGGCATTGTTGCCGAGAAAAGAAGTGTTTGACGCTCTCTTGGAAGTGCGTTGATAATCTTTCTAATAACTGGAAGGAAGCCCATATCAAACATATGATCAGCTTCATCAAGAACAGCACACTTAATCTTTCCTAGATCTACTGTACGACGTTGAACATGATCCATTAAGCGTCCAGGGCAAGCTACGATAATATCGACACCACCACGAAGTGCTTGAATCTGACCGTGCATAGAAACACCGCCATACAAGGATACGCTTCTAACACGCGAGCCAACTGTGAAACTTCGAATTGCTTGTAAGATCTGCTCAGCCAACTCTCTTGTTGGTGCAACAATCAAAGCTGAAGGATCTTTCTTTCCAGCATCCAATCTCTCTAGGATAGGAAGAACGAAAGCTGCTGTTTTTCCTGTTCCAGTTTGAGCAAGACCTAGAACATCCTTTCCTTGTAATACAACTGGAATAGCTAAACTCTGAATCTCAGTAGGATCTGTATAACCTACCTGTTCAACA
>CAZTER010000201.1:0-4541 GCA_964612045.1 uncultured Bdellovibrionales bacterium | reverse complement strand
CCATTACATGGCACCAGTAACAGGAAGAATATCCAATCGATAAAAAGATCGGATATTCTTTCCATTACATGGCACCAGTAACAGGAAGAATATCCAATCGATAAAAAGATCGGTTTATTATCTCTCTTAGCAATGTCAAAAGCTTCACGGCCCCACGGGAACCAATCAATCGGATTGTGTGCGTGCTGTAATAAGTAAGGACTTTTTTGGGTTATTAATTTATTAACCATTTAAGAGGTAACCTTAAGATGACTTAAGCGACAATAAAAGCACAGTCTATCAAAGACTACCATTCAGAAGAGATCTGAGCATTTCCGAGAACTTCATCTACTCTTCGAACTGTAGCAGCAGAGACTCCATCAGGTAAGTTACTAGCTGGAAAGTACTTGCATTCAAGAATCTCTCCATTCGGAGACCAATTATCAATCGAAAAGTCTCCGTCTAACCTATAAAGAACAACATGGTCATTCTTATATTCAGAGTTATTATGAAAAACACCTTGCATACTAAGTAAGCTAGGAGAGCAAATTACTCCGCATTCTTCAAAAAGCTCACGAGCAGCACACTGACGAGTTGATTCCCCTCTATCGACTCCACCTCCAGGTAGATGCCATCCTGACACATAAGAGTGCTTCACTAACAAAACTTCCCTACGATTGTTAATACATAATATCTTTACACCCAGTGTAACCGGCTTAAAGATCAACCAATACAAGCGCAGTAGCTTAAATCCAGATCTCTGTATCATTACCTGGAAAGCGTGCTTCACCCTAGCTCTGTGGTCGCAAAGAGTTAAGTGCCGATCCTGCCTTAAACCATTTAATATGAAGATCATTCATCGTGTGCTTAACGGCGATCTCATTGGTAGATCCATCAGGATGAGCAATCTTTACAGTAAGCGCAGAACCAGGAGCCAACTTTGTAAGTCCAACTACAGACAACTTATCTTTATCTCCGATAAGGTCATAATCAGATGGATTAGCAAATGTAAGTGGAAGAACTCCTTGAGCCTTTAGATTTGTCTCATGAATTCTTGCGAAGCTTTTTACTAATACTACCTTACATCCCAAAAATCTTGGCGACATAGCAGCATGCTCACGAGAAGATCCCTCTCCGTAATTTTCATCTCCAACTATTATCCATGATAAGCCTTTAGCTCGGTAAGCCTTTCCAAGTTCAGGGAACGAGACCCCCTCTTCTCCAGTGAGAATATTTGTTCCTTTTCCAATCTCTCCAGTAAAGGCATTAGTCGCACCTATCAGCATGTTATTAGATATATTGGCGAGATGCCCACGATACTTAAGCCAAGGACCTGCTTGTGAGATATGATCAGTAGTACATTTGCCTCTTACTTTAGCACCGACCAGGAGTCCCTCGATATCTTTTCCATTCCATTTACTAAACTGCTCAAGGGCTGCCAATCGATCACTCTTTGGATCAATAACAACTGAGATCTTCTCACGTTCAGCTTTTTGTGGTGGAGGAGTGAACCCTTCTCGACTAAAGACATAACCAGTTGGCGGTAACTCAGAGCCACTAGGTTCAGTGAACTTAAGCTCAGAGCCATCACTCGCTGTAAAAGAATCTCTAGATGGATCAAATGACAACTTTCCAGCAAATGCTAAAGCAGTAACTAACTCTGGAGAACCGATAAAGCAGAGAGTTTCTGCATTACCATCGTTTCTCTTCTTAAAGTTTCTATTGTAGCTAGTTACAATAGTATTTTTTTCGCCAGACTTAATATCATCGCGCTTCCACTGCCCGATACATGGACCGCATGCATTTGCTAAAACAGTAGCTCCAACCTTTTCAAATATCTCCATGAAGCCATCACGTTGAATGGTCTGGTAAACCTGATCTGATCCCGGAGTTACCATTAGTGGTATTTTGACTTTTAAGCCTCGGTCTAATGCCTGCTTAGCAACATGCGCCGCTCTACTAATGTCTTCATAAGAGGAATTTGTGCAGCTTCCGATTAAGGCAAAGGTAATATCATCAGGATAGCCCTCTTTTTGCACCACATCCTTCATCTCTTTTGCTGTTCTAAGTAGATCTGGAGTGTGCGGACCAACCCACTGCGGAGTTAGCTCTGAAAGGTTAATCTCTATAACCTCATCATAATATTTTGAAGGATCCTTTAATACCTCATCATCTGCACGTAAGTGCTCGGCTATTGATTCAGCTTGATCAGCCAGATCTCCACGATCTGTAGCACGCATGTATGTCGCCATTTTTTTATCAAAAGGAAATAACGATGTAGTAGCACCGAGCTCAGCACCCATATTTGTAATAGTAGCTTTTCCTGTACACGAGATACTCTCAGTACCCTCTCCAAAATACTCGACTATCTTTCCAGTACCCCCAGCGACAGTAAGCATTCCTGCCACTTTCAGAATTACATCTTTAGGAGCAGCCCAACCTGAAAGCTTGCCTGTTAGTTTTACACCGATAAGTTTTGGATTTAACAAACCCCATGGCTGACCAGCCATAACATCAACAGCATCAGCACCCCCGACTCCAACAGCGATCATTCCAAGACCGCCAGCATTTGGGGTATGAGAGTCAGTTCCGATCATCATACCGCCTGGGAAGGCATACTGCTCTAGAACAACCTGATGGATAATTCCTGCTCCAGCACGCCAAAATCCGATCCCATACTTTGCAGAAGCACTTTCAAGAAAGTCATAGACCTCCTTATTCTCATCGACGGCTTGGAGAAGATCAGGGCCAGCTCCCTTACGCGCAAGAATTAAGTGATCGCAATGAACCGAGGAAGGAACAGCCACCTGCTCCCATCCGGTAACCATAAATTGAAGAAGCGCCATCTGCGCTGTGGCATCCTGCATCGCTACGCGATCTGGCCTAAGATATAAGGTTGTCTTTCCTCGAACGAGCTCAGACGGCCAACTATCTAAGTGAGAGAATAAAACTTTTTCCGCTAATGTTAGCGGACGACCTAACTTGCTCCGAACCTCAGCGATTCTAGTTGAAAGCTTTGCATAGACATTTTTTGCAAGTTCTCTATCCTGAGTTTCCATTAACCCCTCGCGACTTAAACCGTATAAAAACTAATCTGCTTAATCACTTAGGACAAAGCAGCTCCCGTATAGCACTCTGCCATTATACTACAAAGTATGGAATCGAAGAACGAGTTAAACAACATGCCTTAGATATATAGATTCTGGCCCGATCTTTATTAAAAACGCGAAATTAGGGATTCTTTCCTCATTAAACACGCGCCGCACCAAGACCTCTGCTGGATTTGGTTCACTATCAAGACCAGAGGCAATAACAGTCATTCGTTTTAGTTCTAACTCTGTCGGTGTATTGGAGAATAGCAAGACATAGTCTCTTTCCATCATAGCGATTGAGGCTAACTCCACAGTCACTAAGGAATTTGCTCCAACTTGAGAAGAAGCAGCAGTATGCCCTGTTGGTAAGTTTTGCGTACCTTCTCTCTCAAAGAATGGATGGAACTCTCCATCTCTCAAAAGAAAAGCTGAGCCAGATCCAGCACGAGCAGTAGCTACCATACCTTGAGAGATCACTAGGCCAATTAGCGACGTTGCAAGACGACCTCCGGCTGCCAATTTATGGCCGAACGAGTAAATAGAACTATTAGCCCGCTTAAAGGATCTTTCAAGAACATCTAAAGCGAGAGACCTTCGCTCTTCATCAGGCCAACTCTGACTCGCATCAAAAACATCAAGAACTCCCTCTGTAAAATGCTGAATAGCTAACCGACAAGCAACCTGACTCCCAATATTATGGGAAGAAACTGAGGATCCAGCAGCAACGACTGTTCCAGGCTCTATTAATGGATTTAGAGTAACAAAAGATGATGAACCCTCTAAAAAAGTTGAAGAGTTTATAAAGTGACAATCGATCCTTGTAATGCTCATTGCTGCTCGTTAAGTCCGTAAGAAACAGGGGGGAGGATATCGCGATTTAGAGAACCCCCTCAAGCCGCAATTTTACATATAAAAAGGCAGGATAGAGATTGAAACGAATACTGCAATCAACTCTGGATAAAAATAGATACACTAGAAGAAGAGAATGGTTCTGGCTAATTCACTCCAAAGATCTTTCTAGCTTCCCGAACTCCATCTGCTAGTCGCTGAAAGTCTTCTATTGAAGAGTACACTCCAATACTTGCTCTAGCAGTCGATTGAATCCCTAACCGTCTTAAAAGCGGCATGGCACAGTGATGACCTGCTCGAATCTGAACTCCAAAAGAATCCAAGATTGTACTAAGATCGTGAGGATGAACCCCGTCTAAGGTAAACGACAGTATGGAGCTCTGCTTTCCTCCATTATTAACTGGCCCAACTAAATGAAGACCTTCGACATTACGCAAAATTTCTGCGGCTGATGCGAAGAGCTCTTCTTCATATCTCTTAATATTATCCATACCCAATGAGGTTAGATAATCGATCGCCGTACCTAACGCGATAGCTTCTCCTATCGCAGGAGTTCCTGCTTCAAACCTACGAGGAATCTCTGCCCAACTCGATCCCTCGACTGCGACATGTTGAATCATA
>CAZTER010000200.1:0-4549 GCA_964612045.1 uncultured Bdellovibrionales bacterium | reverse complement strand
AGAAGAAATTAGTATTTGGAACAGCCGCTAGAATAGCACCACATAAAAGACTCGAAGATATAATCAATGCGTTTGAGGGTATCGATGCTGATCTACTTATCGCAGGAAGAATTGAGCCTGGCGCAGATGACTATTACAAAATGTTAAGGTCAATCTCCGGCCCAAATGTTAAATGGATGGAGGAGCAAAAGATAAATGAGTTTCTTCCTAAACTAGATCTCTTTGTCATGGTATCAGAGCCAGCAGGATGCCCTAATGCTTCCTTAGAAGCGATGGCAAATGGATTACCAATTATTGCTACAGACTTCGGTGGAGCAAACGAACAGATTATTAACGGCTTGAATGGCTGGCTAGTAGCACCAAGAGATATCAACGCAATGAAGAGAGCAATAAAAGAAGCGCTATCCTTACCACCATCAACACTACAGGTAATGTCGAAAGCAGCCGTATTTCACTCTAAGAACTTCTCAATTGAAAAAATGGTAGATAATTATCTAGCTATTTTAAATAGTTAACCTCTCACCTAAGGTCTGAAGTTAATATAAAATTAGAAAATTATGCTGACCGCTAAGAGCTCTACAAAACTACAGATCGATTTTTCTAAAGGGCAACAGGTTCATCATTCTGACCTAGCAGCAACATGCTCAGAATGGGATAATGCCACAATTCATCCATGGAAGCCCGGAGAGGATCTATTCTTTGAAACTACTGAGAATGGTCCTATTACAAATATAGGATTGAGTTGTAACTCTGGTGGATTAGCATTTAATTTTGGATATGAAGGCGGCGGCCCAATAACCCTAGCCTTAAATCTACTAAATCAAATTCTCCCTCCTGGTGCTGACGGAATGCCAATTGCCCAAGCATCTCAAGGTTCAAATCGGCCTTACAATTCCGTCTCTCATACAGCCAACTTGCTAGCTGCTGATTTTGAAAAAGAGGTGGTCGCTCCATATCGAGCAGATATAGATATTACAGCATTTCAATCTAACCCTTTAGACACATCATTAGTTGCTAGTGAGATTAAAAAAGTACGTACTTTTAAAGTCAGTTATGATTCTGTAACGAGATGGATTGAGGGAAAGCTTCACTCTCAATAATAGAGAGATAAAATATCGATCCCCTTAAATACTATCTTTACGATCTAAACTCAAAACAAACTCCAACAATCTTGCTACTATAATCAAAGAGAAAATGATGCTTACTTTTTAAATAAAGTTGATCTGCCGCTACCTTCGGCACTGTTTGTATCCTATGCGCAGAGCCACTAAATGTGCCCAAAGCATTAACTAAATCAAAGAGAGCAAAGACTGTAAGGAGGGATAACTTCAACATACCGAAGCTCCTTTAATAGAATTACCTTTAAAGCGAGTTATGTTGTTAACTTGCAAAAGATATCTTAACTAACGTTAAAGATGAACGACTCTTCTACGCAACTATTCCCTGTATCGACTGATCAGTTAGACCAATTATCTATCCCTTACTAATAAACAGTTTATTTAACGAACTGTTATAGTTACCGAATCAAGAACTACTCCATCCTGCGTAGCTATCTGAAAGAGATGTTTGCCACTATGTAGTTGCCAAATTGGATCTTGATCCAAACTCCCTATTACAACTTTATCCACAACCCAATTCAAATTAGCCTCTCGACTGGATGATTTAAGTTTAATCTTCTGTGCTTCGATTGGAGCATCTAAATCAATCGATAATATCAAGCCATCAGTAGGATAAGAGATTGTAGCTACAGTTACAGGATTAGAAACTAAAGACTTATTATGAACGACATGATTCGAGTTTATATCTTTAGTATTATGGCCATGAGGTAATAAATTCATCACACCGTTCCATATAGGAGCTGCCCCACTTACTCCAGTGACATCATGCATTGGCGTCCCACTTAAATTACCAACCCATACCCCAACAGTAAATTTGTCTGAGATTCCTACACACCAGTTGTCAACCATATCTCTACTGGTTCCAGTTTTAACAGCACTCCAAAACGAAGTTGATAGTGGACTCTCTAACCCGAATGTTTCAGATCTATTATCTCTATCTGAAAGAATATCCCGGATGAACTGCACACTTTTTTCAGAGAAAATTTGGATATCACTTCTTTTTAAACCCGGATCTAAAGAGAGAATAGGAGAAGAGAAAGATCCTTTTTGTGCAAAGACTCTATATGCATTTGTTAACTCAAGTAGAGTAACTGTTGGACTACCTAAAGCCATTGAGTATCCATAACTTTCAGCGGTATTTTTAAGGTTAAATCCAAGAAGCTTGAGTATCTCAAAAAAGCGGTCTAATCCAACTAACCTTAATACTCTAACCGCTGGAACATTAAGTGATGAACCTAATGCCAAGCTAGCTGGAACAGCACCTCTAAATTTCCGATCATAATTTAAGGGACGATAGGAGCCTTTATTTAACTGAATATTTAACGGAGAGTCATCAATTAATGTATCTGGCTCAATTAAGTTCATCTCAAATGCCAGTGCATAAAGGAACGGTTTTAATGTTGATCCCGCGCTCCTTCTTGATAAAACACCATCTACATATTGAGCAGTAGAGCCTTCCCCAACATTGCCTACCCAAGCCAAGACTTCACCACTCTGATTTTCAAGAACAACTACTGCTGCATCATTTGCATTCTGTCCATGAATTTGAGCGATCCTAGATCTCGCTATTTGAAGAGCTTGCTCTTGAAGCTTGAAATTAATTGAAGTTCTAATCTTTCCTGCATTACGAACCTTATCTCCACTCTTTAATACTGCATCTAGATATCCTGGAAGAGAGTCCGATTTGCGTTCAATTAATAAGGACGCAGTTGAAATAGCATTAAGAGATTCTAAACATTGACCTCTTTCTTCTTCTTGAAGTTTACTACAAACATTCACTCCAATATTTTCTAACTTTTGATTAGGGGATCTAAGAAGAGAGGCAAGGATCAAGCCTTCATATTTATTCAATGATTCTGGGGTACGAGCAAATAATCTATTACTAGCAGCACCGACTCCGATTAACTCACCTCTAAATGGAACGGTATTGAGATATGCCTCCAAAATCTCCCTCTTATTCCAATAAAATTCTAATCCTAGCGCCCCTAACATCTCTTGATATTTACGATAATATCTCGACTGAGATAACTTTCCTTTATTTATTATGCGATATAGCTGCATGGTAATTGTTCCAGCTCCTTGCAATTTCTCTCCAGAGAAAACTCGCTTCAGAATCCTACCAAATGCAAACAAATCAATCCCATAATGAGAGTAAAATCGACGATCCTCTTGGGAAACAACAGATTTAGTAAGGTGAGAGGAGATCTCACCAAGAGTAACCCAGGGAAAGGATCTCTTTGATAGGTCAGTTCTCCTTTGGTTTAATACCTCTCCATTTCTAGAAATTAGAACTATGTCAGAGCTATTATGCTTGGATTTTATCTCCTGAAATGTTGGAATATCACCAACAAACAGATAGATCTGAGCGATTACGGCTAAAACGAAAGAGATAAATAGCCAATAAATTTTTCTAATTAATCTCATGGCTGAATTATAGTTCGCTTATTTGGCCATTCACCAAATACTGCTGGGCGATACATTGCTTCAGCTCGAGTTTGAGGTATGCCAAAATCTCCTGCTGTATTTAATCTCATTATATAGCTAAGAGAGATCTCTCCACGCTGAGCAACATTAAAATAAGCTCTATATCCACCAAATGTCCTCTCTTCATACTCTGGATAACTTCCAGAGGTTTGTAGATTTCCTACTAAACTAGAGTTACCAACATAACCACCAAGAATAACTGCTCCTGGTGGAATAGGATCATCAACAACTAAACTTGGAAGATTGGAATCAAGATTAATCTTAACGGTAACCTTCCATAGATCCTGAATTGAATTTTTTGCAGGATCTTTTACAGTTACAGGTTCAACAATTTTTTGAATTTCGACTCCTCGATCTAGTGGCTGCTCAATTGGAACGGCAGCTTTATGCAAGATTGAGATCCACGGCTTTCCCTCTCCACTATGTTTAATGACAAGCTCTCCCTTTTCATTAAGTGGAATCTTAATAACTTTTTTATCTTGATTATCCCAAGCTATTTTATGATCACTAGAGTTAAAACTGATCGTGGTTTCTCCTTTAATTGTGCCACGCTCTATAATTTGAGTAACAGCTTTAACAACTGAAACACCCATAGCATTGGCAATTGTTGTATCCCATCGACCACTTGACTGTCGTCCGATAATACCAGCTAAAGTCTGAATAAGATTGGAGCCAAATGCTTTTCGCGCCTCTTCAGATTCTTTTAGAAGATCTAATAGTCGCATTGAGATTTCATCTTCTGAATTCATATTCCAGAAGAAAGAACCTGACATCCCGTCTCTAATGCGCAACAGATCGCCTCTAAGGTCGAATCTCTTCTTAATCTCCGCCATTAACATAGAAAGCTTCTGTTTCTGTTGCGGCAACTCTGGTGTACGAGTTACTACCGCTGCCAATGGAACCAATATCGAAGTAGGTAACTGATCGAATGGATATAGAAGGTTTCC
>CAZTER010000199.1:0-4555 GCA_964612045.1 uncultured Bdellovibrionales bacterium | reverse complement strand
CAAAAGAGCAGAGCCTTTGATGACAAAGGGCGGATCTATTATCACTTTAGGCTATCTTGGTGCTGAGCGCGTAGTCCCTAATTACAACGTTATGGGAGTCGCTAAGGCTGCGCTAGAGGCCTCTGTGCGTTATTTGGCAGCAGATCTTGGACCTTCTGGTATTCGAGTAAATGCGCTCTCTGCTGGTCCAGTTAAGACTTTAGCTGCTTCAGGAATCCCTCATTTTAAAGATCTATTAAATAACTTTGCTGAGAAAGCTCCATTAAGAAGGAATACGACTCAGGAGGATGTTGCCAATACTGCATGTTACCTCTTAGGAAACTTAGGTAGTGGAGTAACTGGTGAAACGATCTACGTTGATTCTGGATTTAACATTCTTGGAATGTAATGAAACGGGATATCTCAGAGATTATTACATCAGCTCAAAGTGCTCTTAAGGAGGTCTCTAATCCAGACCTATTTATGGAGCATGTAGAGCGATATATGGATCAATTAGATCAGATTATCGGAGCTGATGGTGCTTTAAATGAGCTCGAGGAGGAGCAGTTAACCCGTTTAAATGAGCTTCATGGCACAATCTCAAGCTCTGTAAGTAAATTATTGGGTGAGACTGGAGATGCAATAACTGGGCTTCAATCCAAAGGAAAGCGAGTATTATCTTATATCGATAATTTTCCTCGAGTGATAAGTTCCCTTGGAAAGAGAAAGGGCTAAGTCCTAACTATCTTAGATAATGGATTGGTTCTGATATTGAGAAGAGTCAGACTTTTTGAGCCGATCTTGTCCACAAGATTGAACAAGAATTTTTACAGTTGATATTTTTTACTGTGGAGACCATCAGGATGATTATAGGTTCGTTAAAAAAATTATCTCTAACAATCGCCTTGATGACTCTTATTTCCTCTCTAACTGGTTGTGGTTATACATTCCAGGGCGCAGGGAGTGTTTTGCCAGCAGATGTCAGGAAAGTCTATGTACCTTTAGTTGAGAACGCCTCAACTGAGCCTGGTCTGTCTACGACTCTTACAGATTCAATTCGAAGTGAGTTTGAACGATATGGTGTAATTACTGTAGTTGATTCAATAGAAGAAGCCGATGCAGTCCTAATTGCTCGAATAAAGAGGGTTCGACGAGCAACAAGGACTACTACAGGTCGTACAGATGTAGCATTGCAATATGACTCCACTATGATTGTTGATGCAAACCTAAGAAGAGTTGATGGCAGGCCGTTGTGGCGTAGGAACGATCTCACAGTTTCTAAAGCATTCGGCTCCTCTAAGGATGTTGTTGTAACTGGTTCTGCTAACTTTGCTGAGAGCTCATTCTCAGGGTCAGATCTTGGAGGTCTTGATTCTCGTGAAGTCTCTAGAGGGCAGGAAGGAGAGTCTCTTCAAGCGCTCTCTGATGAGGTCGCACGGACGATCTATCAGGAAGCTGTATTGCCAGAGTTCTAAATTTATTTACCTATTCTTTTGAGAATATCTGCTCTCTATTTTTAGAGAGCGGCTTAATCATTAACCAACACAGAGTCCCCCATAGGGCTCCAATCATATTAAATCCGATGTCGCGCAGGTCTCCTACTCGTCCGGGGATAAAGCTTTGCCATATCTCATCTATGGCTCCAACTAATGAGGAGAGTAAGAATCCAGATAGAAGAGAATAGGGGATTTTTAACTTGTGATTGTCATTGCAGATTAAAATCGCAAGGGTTCCAAATTTAATTACATGTAACCGTTCCTCGATGATTCGAAACGTAGATAAATACAACGCGGTTAAAGATAGAAATATTGTTAGTAGTAAGATCTGTTTTAATCCTAATTTGCGAGCCTTATTGATTAAGTAGATCGCTACTGTTGTTGCTAACAACCAAAGTATTGCCGATATTCCGGGTGTCCCGACACTATTTCGTAAAATATCTACTAAGCTTCTGGCAAATAAGGAAAAGATCCAGATTGATGCAGAAAAAATAGCTACAATGAGGGAGATCTTGGGATATTTAATATTCATTCATATTCCCGTTGAAGTAAAAGCTCTCCTTTCTCATTAATTGAGATCTGAATATTGCCAGATAAATCTGTTCGATAAACCTCGCCATATTTTGCATAATTATTCAGAGATTCAATCGATGGATATCCACGAATATTTTCAGCATCTACACTTATAATAGTTATTTTGGGCGAAATATGGCTGATAAAATTTAGCTCACCGCTAAACTTAGATCCGTGATGACCAGCCTTTAGGACATCAATATTTGGGGGGAGAGTTTTATTTGAAAGAAGTGCTAATTCACTTTCTCTAAGAGCATCTCCCATTAGAAGAATTCGGCGATTGGCGTATTCAACTAATAGGACTAGAGAATTTTTATTCCAATTGCTATCAAGCTCTCCAGGAGGAGGCCATAGGATAGATAGTTTTACGGAATCAAGCAGTATGGAATCTCCAGACCTTGCCTGAGTATAGTTATCGATATTTTTGCGAATATAGTCATACCATCGATAGACATCATTGCTCGTTGATTGTGGTGTGACTGATTGACCATTATCTAGTAACTCTTGGATATTAAACTCTCTAAATAATCCAAAAGCCCCTCCAATATGATCAAGATCTGGATGAGTTACAATTAGGTAAGAGAGCTTATTAAGATCGGCATCCTTTAAAGCTTGTCTAATCTTATGAATTGCGAGAGGCGATCCTGTATCTATTAGTATGGCATTCCGATTCGGCGTGACTAATAAAGCGCTATCTCCTTCGCCAACATTGATGAAATTAATTTCTAGTAACTTTGTAGGAGCTGATAGAGAGCATCCACAAAGTGTAAAAATTAATAGTACTAAGAGAGTGTATGTTAATCGCATCTGTGACAATTCTTTATAAAAGATCTGCCACAAAAACAGAAATTAGCAATTTACTGACACAATAGAAGCAATAAAGAATCGAAACAAAAAAAGGTGCCAAAGGCACCTTTTTTTACTCTTGATGTTCCTCACATCCAGCAGAATTACTTGCTGCTAGCGCGTGAAATAAGAGCAGCAAGTCGGCTAATCTTACGGCTTGCGTTCTTATGATGGTACATACCCTTGCTTGCAGCTCTTGCAATAGCCTTCTCGGCGCTTCTAAAAGAGGTCTTTGCTCCCTCTAGATCACCTTTAGCAACAAGCTCTTGTACACCTTTGATAGCTGTTCTAACCATCGAGCGGGTCATTCTATTTCTGGAACGACGCTTAATACTCTGACGGTGTCTTTTAATCGCTGACTTATGATTGGCCATTTTTTCCTCAAACTCTAATGTGCTGCTTAGTGCAAAATCCTTAATAGTTTAGGTCTATTATATTGACCTACGCCTAGGACTGCCCTTGGGCCCCGTAATAGTCGCAGGATAATAACCTTAAACTGACCTAAAATCAAATATTGGTAAGGCAATATCAGGGCTTAGTTTTCTCTGGAACGACCTGGAAAAATTTATCATTCCAAGCCTTAGTGGTTCCAGATTGACCTTGATAGTGACCTTTTCCTCCTTCGCCATAAGCAACCTTTGGCGGGGAGTCCATTCCTATAAAAACAAGTTGTGCTACCGGCATGCCGGCTGAAAGAAGTCTTGGATATGGACCTAGGTTCTGTAGTTCGAGTGTAACTTGACCCTGGAAATTGCAATCTATCCATCCGCTAAGGCTATGGTTAAGAAATAGTCTTCCAAGTGAGCTTTTTAACTTAAGATCGCATACGACATCTCGTGGCATCTTAATTAACTCTCGAGTGGTAGCTAAGATAACCTCTCCTGGAAACAGTTTGATGGAGTCAGCCACTATCTCTTCAGG
Source organism: uncultured Bdellovibrionales bacterium (assembly GCA_964612045.1). Taxonomy (GTDB): domain Bacteria; phylum Bdellovibrionota_C; class UBA2361; order UBA2361; family UBA2361; genus CAZTER01. Next base: position 740 of record CAZTER010000199.1, on the reverse strand, counting down.
ATCTCTAGTAGGGCAAATCCAGTGGTTTCCTAGGGTAACATCGTAACTTGCGGGGTTGACCTGCTCGGGATTGAATGGAACGATGCCACCAGCTTCTCCGAAGGTTTGAATCCAATGATCAGGTTTAACTCCCATCTTCTTAACTCCCAACTTATTGCAGGTGAAGGAACCTATTCCAGGTACTTTGGACTGAGGTCTCAAAGTTATATGGATAAAAAGTTCCAATTAGGTCAAGGCTTCACTCTAGTGTTTTCAGGAGATAATTTCCAGATCGTCCACGGAGGATTTAATGTCTGAGGCGTCCAATCCAGCAATTTTTTCGAGCTGTCTCCTATTAGAGGATGACCAGGCTCATGCCATGTTAGTTACCAGAGGTGTCAAAGAGCTAGTTACTCGAATTCACCATGTGAAGTCTGTTCGAGAAGCAGTTGCTGCCTTACAGAAGGAGAACTTTGAGGTTATTATTACGGACCTTAAGTTACCGGATTCTCCAGAAGGTCGACCGGTTCAACATTTAGCTGGTTTAGCCAAGGGAACTCCGATCGTTGTCCTTACATCCTCAACGTCTTTGGAGGATGCAGTAGCTGCGATGAAAGAGGGAGCCTCTGACTATATTGTAAAGAATTTTGACTCTAACTTTAGAGAGATATTATCTTTTACACTAAGTAGGGTAAAACGAGAGATCGAGACTCAGAAAGAGCGGAGTAGGATTCAACGAGAGATGGAGATTTTAAGAGTCT
>CAZTER010000198.1:0-4564 GCA_964612045.1 uncultured Bdellovibrionales bacterium | reverse complement strand
TCTTGTGGAATTTTTTCCCTAACCATCTCTACTAAATGAGTGCGAACTGCGTCTTTCTGCTTTGCAAAGCAGGGCACCTTATTTTTTATCTTAAGACCTCTAATTTCCTCCACGGTTTTCAGAGATTCAGGAACTAACGAACAGGGAGAATCTTCAGCTTCGAGAAGATCGACAGAGTTAATTAAAGACAAAAAGAGGAGGAAGATTAGACTTAATCTTTTCATGAGATCTTTTTAAAAATCTTATTTGAACTTATAAAATAGAGCTAACCAGTCTATCTTACGTGCAAAAAAAACAAGCGCAAAGTTAAATCGTAGAACGTGCTAATATATTAAATATGAATAGTTATAAACTCAGCTCAATTCTCTACCTTCACGGATTAGCGTCTTCTCCAAACTCAAAAAAGGCCTGCGCCATAGGCGAAGCGAGTTCTAAGCTAGGTATTCCGTTTAATGCTCCTGATCTTTCTGTTCCAACATTTGAATCTCTTTCTCTTAATGCCCAGCTAGATCTAGTAAAGAGAGTAGCAAAAGACCTCCCTAGTCATTCCGCCCTGATTGGAAGTAGCTTCGGTGGCTTTCTTGCACTGAATGCACTTAAACACTCCGAGTCACTTGCTCAATCAATTACTAAGTTAGTTCTTATTGCTCCAGTAATAGATTGGAGAAACTCAAAAGCTCTTAGCCCTCAAATAATCGCTCATTGGCGTAAGGAAGGATTTGTTAAAAGATTTCACTCAGGAACAAATACTGAGAGGATGTTACCGTGGAGCTTTTTTGAAGAGATTTCACAGTTTGGAATGCCAACTCTTCCCCCATCTCTTCATTGTCTAATCATACATGGATATGATGATGAGGTTTTAGATTTCAAAGACAGTGAAAAATTTGCTAAAGCACATCAAGATCAGGTCGAATTTGTCGGACTACAAGGTGGACATGAATTATTGTCATCAATCCCACAGATGGTTGAACATGTAACTACCTTCTTAAAGAGTCCTTTACCAGATTTTATGCGCTAAGTGATCTTCGAAAAACTTCATATTCTCGCGACAAAACACGGTTACTTACAAACTCTCTCTAAAATATTCTCAGCCCATACCCTTTTGCTATCGACAGTAAGACGATAAACTTATTCGAATTAAACAAATCAGCCAGCACTCACTGGTTAATTCACTTTAACAGTATACTACTTTAATAGAGGACCTTATCTATGCTTACTTCAAAGAGGCTTAAAAGCTTACTCCTATCATCAGTCTTTATTATTGCCCCATCTTTTGTTTCCGCTGAAACATACGAGATAGATGCTTCACATTCTACTGTTGGGTTTAAGATCCGCCATTTAGCCATCTCTAATGTAGCTGGTATTTTTAGTAAATTCTCAGGAACTTTTAATTATGATCATAAAGACCTTGAAAAATCATCAACTGAAGCCACGATTGAAGTAGCGAGCGTTGATACTAACGAATTGAAGCGCGACGATCATTTAAGAAACCCAGATTTCTTTGATGCTAGCAAGTTTCCAAAGATGACTTTTAAGAGTTCTAAAGTAACTAAAGTTAGCGATTCAACTTTTAAAGTTGATGGAGATCTTACAATTAAAGATATCACAAAGCCGGTATCACTCACCGTAGAGAAAACGGGAGAAGCTGTAGATCCATGGGGCAATCAAAGAGTTGCTTTCAATGCGACAACCAAGATTAACCGAAAAGAATTTGGTTTAACTTGGAGCAAGCTTCTTGAGACTGGCGCGCTTGTAGTTGGAGAAGAAGTCACCATCAATATCGATATTGAAGGTATAAAGAAGAAATAGTTTTTTAGAGGCAGATTGTGGTTAATCTCCAACACAGTCTGCCTCTTTTTTATTTATTTGATTTCTTTAATTTAACTCGTTTTTAATTCACTACTTTCCTCTGATTCTCCTTATCTCTTGTAATTATTTAAATAAAAATTCCTGTTGCGCTGTTATAACCCCCTCCTCGGCCTTCAGCCTTATTGCTATAACACCACACCAACCTATTGATATTACTAAGCTATTTATCTAAAATAGTCTCTATTGGATGCTACCTTTCTAGCCAATCCCCCCATAACCTCCTAATACAAAGACTTTATAAACTTAGTGAAATGCCGTGAAAGAGAATTTAGATAAAACAGTACTAGATGCTGTACATTTGCAGTGTGGATTTAATAGCCTGGGTTTTTCTTCAGATGTCGACCTTTCCGGATCGTACTTTTCACTAAATTCACGAACCGGAAGAGACGATGATTCTCCCCTGTCTCGTTTCGCTCAAGCTCAGATTGCACGTAGACTCCCTGCAGCTGTTAGTCGTGAATCTTTAGAATCCATTGCTCACTCAGTAGGACGAGAAGAGCTTTCGAACTGTCACTTGCGCGCACTTGCGAAACATACAGCACAAAATATTGCCAGTGCCCCTGATCTTAATTCATTTCTAGGCAGCAGTCCTCTTGTCTCTTCTATCCTAGCAAGCGATCTTCCTCCATCAATAGCAAGCATGATGTTTTTCTTTTCTGGTATAAATCCCAATATGCGGGTTAGCAAAGAGGAGTTTCTACAAGTATGTGCTCTGGCAAGATGTTCAGATCTTAGACCTTTAAAAGAAACTTTAGCAGAGAAGTTTTTGATTCCATCTGGATATCCTCTTCCTTCAGATCCAGACAAGCTAGATCGTCAGATGGCGATATCAAGGTCTTCCTCTTTATATATCTACGCAGCGCTAGTAGATGCAACTTTAAAGCCAGGGGATGTAGTTCTTGTTCCTCAAGGATCATTCGGAGGGTTGTTCACATTAACGCTGAACAAAGATCTAAATACTCTAGAACTACCAGTAGATACAAACAGCTGGAAACTTACAGCAGATGGACTGAGAGGCTTTTTCAAGGATAGACAACTTAAAACTGGAGGAATGCTAATCCTCACTAATCCCACAAATCCTGGGGGATTGGTCTATTCCTCTGAAGAACTCCTAGCCATTGCTGATGTCTGTAAAGATGTAGGAATTCTTTTAACTGTTGATGAATTGTATTCTCAGCTCCCTGTTGGAACAAAGCAAACAGAAAAATTTGTACATGCAGCATCTCTTCCAGAAATCTCATCAACAGAGAAAGGCTCGCTCCACTCCTCTATGGTTACAGTTTGGGGAACTTCAAAACTTCTCGGAATGACAACTCTATCGATTGGAGTTGCAATCTCTGGAGATGAAGAGCTAATTGCAAGAATAAATTCTAAACTTGAAGACAACAACAAAATGCCTAGAATAATAGATGAGGCTAATCACCTGTATGCTATTGAGACTAATTTTAGCTCCATGATGAACTCTTCAGATATCTTAGCTGAAAGATACTATCGATTAATGAGCAGTGTAGAGCAGGCAAACTTTAAACTTGGAGAGGAAGTATTCAAGTTGTGGCACGCTCCAGATCAATCTTTCTTTACCCTTTTAGGAATAGATCGCTCCTTACTAACTTCAGTTGGCGTTCTAGATCATTTTGATCTCTTTGCTTATTTGCTAAGTGAATATGGATTAGAGGTCGGAAATATGGAAACTATGCGACCACCTAACTCTAAGGAACTTTGGACGAGAGTTAATTACTCTAACTTAGAAGCCGATGAAGTAGAGCAGTTTAACCGCACATTATTCAGAATTGGATCTGACTTACTTGGACAAACAGCTCCCTTTTTTGAGTGTTGCTATAGAGATATAAACTTCCTAACAAATCGCCCCGCCCCTGGAGATTACTAGGTTAAGTGAGATTTGCACCGGAACAGAAACTCTCGTAAATTACCGGAGTGTCAAAAAATTCCTTAATCATAAAAAATGCCAGAGAAAATAACCTCAAGGAGGTAGACCTTGAAATACCACACGACGAACTGGTTGTTGTAACTGGAATATCTGGTTCTGGAAAATCGTCCTTGGCCTTTGAAACTGTCTATGCCGAGGGACAGCGTCGGTATATCGAGACGTTCTCTCCATATACTCGACAGTTTTTAGATAAGGTAAAACACCCATTAGTAGATAGTGTTGATAACGTTCGCCCAGCTATAGCGATTCAACAGAGAACAAGAATCGTTAGTTCGAGATCTACAGTTGGTTCAATTACAAATTTAAATGACTATTTTAAGACAGTTTGGGCGAACTTATCCTCTCCTTCCTGTCCAAAGTGCGGATCAGCTTTTGAAGTATGGACCCCCTCTGCCCTTGCTCGCAAGATTATCGCCAGTATCCAATCCTCTTCAGCCACATACTTAATAGCTACTAATGTAACTGTTGAAGCTAAGAACTTTAAAGATGAGATCGAAAGACTTCGAGCTCTCGGCTATTCTCGCTATTTTGATAGTAGTGCTAATCAGGTGCTTCAATTAGAAGATCTTTTATTAAGTTCTAATAATAAATTATCTAATACTCTTAGATTAGTATTAGATCGTGTAAAGGGTGGCGCTAGCTCAACTCCAGCACTAGAAAAGAGACTTAAAGAATCAATCGAGCAGGCTTATACTATAGGTAGTGGAGAGACTCTTTTAATAGAGCTTAACGAGACGCCTCTTATTA
>CAZTER010000197.1:0-4573 GCA_964612045.1 uncultured Bdellovibrionales bacterium | reverse complement strand
TGTATCCAGGGATTATCAAGTCGGTCAAAATAAGTTACACGACCACCTAATCTCTGTGAAGATTTATTAGCGGCATCCTCAGAGATAGATCTCAATGTGCACTGGCTATGCCACTCTTTTAAACGAGTAGCTAGCTCCGCTGCACCTGGCATCAATCGCGCTTGCCATGGAGCTAGCTTACTGACGAGATTAGCTCTAGAGAGTGCCTCTGTTAGACTTTGCTCAGCAATTGCTAAGAGATCACAGATCGCAACCTCTGAAATACGAAACACTCCTTCATTAAATCGCCATCCTTTTGATATGCCATTCTCATTTGGAGTCGATAGGATCTTTGTGCGACAATCAAAAACAGTACCTACATTTAGCACTAACTTATCACTAGATATCTCATCATATAGATCCACTCGATTAGAGCCGTCCTGTAACGCGGAGACCCTTTCTACACGAAGATAATTAAGTGCCGTTGCACCTTCTTGCCGCGCGGCTAAAACACTTTCAAATGCAAATCTTTCAAGATCTAACCTCATACATGCAGGAAGAATGGCCTGAATTTCCTTAGGCCATCGGAGAAGGCTTAAAAGTATCTTTCCAAAGAGGTCCTGCTGAATACTCCGAGAGTGAGTCTTCTCTCCTATTTTATCCTCTACTTTATATAAAGTAATAAGGTGTGGAGCTTTCTGAAGGAGCGAGCAGAGATTTATAATACGAGATCTAAACTTCTTTATCCCTCTTAAAGAGATAGTCGGAGAAGGAATAGTTAAAACCTCTGACGCTTCGAAGGACCTCCCTCCTAAAGGGAGGTCTCTCTCAGAGAAATAATCACCTGAGCTAACAAGAACGACTCTTAATCCTTGGAAGGCAGCATAGTGAGCTACACATGCAGCTAAAGCTCCTGGTCCTATGATACAAAGATCAATAGCTCGCAACGTTTTAAGTGTTGCAATAATCTGAGAGCGAGCACAGCTACCTGGAATAGTAGCAATTGCAGGAATCTCATTATCTACGCCTGGAAAAACCATCTATTTATCTTGTTAAAGACCCGAAGATCCCACGTGATATCTGACGACCAATCTGAGAGCCTATCGAACGTGCAGCAGACTTAAAGAAGGCTTCCCAAACCCCTTCGCGCTTAGCACCCTTCTTTGGAGCTTCTACAGCTTCGGAATTGCTCTCACTCTGTTTAGCATTAGCTATCATGCGATCTCTAATCATTTCAAAAGCACTTTCTCGGTCTACAGCCTGACTATATAACGCTCTAATAGGAGAACGCGATAATAAATCGGATCGCTCACTATCTGACAAAGGAGATAGACGAGACTCTGGAGGAACTATCATTGTGCGTTGAACAACTGTAGGAACTCCATCTTTATCTAGGCAAGAGACAAGTGCTTCACCTACCCCTAGCTGAGAGATTACTTCAGCAGTATTAAGCTCTGAATTACTCCGAAAAGTTTCCGCTGCGCTCCTCACTGCCTTCTGATCACGGGGTGTAAAAGCTCTCAGTGCATGCTGCACTCTATTTCCTAACTGCGATAGAACTGTATCTGGAATATCAAGTGGGTTCTGGCTAATAAAATATATTCCAACTCCCTTTGATCGAATTAAACGAACAACCTGCTCTACTCGCTCTATAAGAGAGGGTGGCGCAGAATCAAAAAGAAGATGCGCTTCATCAAAGAAGAATGCCAATTTAGGCCTTTGAACATCTCCTACCTCAGGAAGCTTTTCGAAAAGCTCTGATAATAACCAGAGAAGAAATGAGGTATAAAGACGGGGATTTTGCATTAAGCGTTGAGCATCAAGGATATTTACTACTCCTTGACCAGAAAAATCACACTGCATTAAATGCTCAAGATTTAGTGCTGGCTCACCAAAAAACGTCTCTCCTCCAGCTTGCTCAAGAGACAAAATAGATCTCTGAATCGCGGCTACAGAGCTCTTAGCAACTGCACCATACTTACTCTGAATCTGATCACCTTGCTCCACCATCCAGCCCAAAAGAGCTCTAAGATCTTTGATATCAACGAGTGGCAGAGATTGTTCATCTGCAATCTCAAAGGCGATATTTAACACACCACTCTGAACATCATTTAATTCGAGAATTCTAGAGAGAAGTATCGGTCCTACCTCTGTAATTGTAGTTCGAAGTGGAATTCCCTTTTCACCATATAGATCCCAAAAAATGGTAGGAAAAGGACGAGGTTGATAGTTAGTAATTCCAAGCTTTGTCACCCGCTCAGTTATCTTTTCATTCGGTTGAGCTGCTACCGCTAAGCCACTAAGATCTCCTTTAACATCTGCCATAAAGACAGGAACTCCAGCCTTAGAGAGGTTCTCAGCAAGAACTCTTAATGTTACTGTCTTTCCAGTTCCAGTTGCACCAGCAATTAATCCGTGCCGATTAATCATACTAGTAAGGATCGAAACGGGCTTTAGTCCCTCACTCTGATAGAAGCCTAGATCTATCGCTAAAGGACCACTAATGAAGTTACCATTCATCGCGCTTTAACCTCCAACTCCTTGATCGCTACCTGGCGACAAAGAGAGTTAATCTTCCAATTTCCAGCCGTTAACTTCAATTGAATTTTATTTGATTTAATTGCAACTCGCTTTTCTGGCGCAAATCCAGAGAGATCAGAGACTACTATCTCACAACCGCTCTTAATCTCACCACTTACAGTAACTTCTACCTGAGCATCTCCAGAGACCTCGCCAACAAAACGCACCAATCCAAGACTATCAAGAATTCTCAACTCATCAGCATGTACTGTTTGCGCTGATAACAATATACAGAATAAAAACGTGAGCGCCTTGAGTGTCTCTTTAATTGAAGTTTTCATTTTACTCCGATATCTCGGCGTGCTTGCCTTCCTCTAAACTGAATAATATCAACAGCCCTATAAACAAGCCGTCTTGCCTCATTAAGATCTGCTCCTGTTGCCGTAACATTAAGTACTCGACCGCCAGACGTAACTAACTCACCACGATCGTTCAATGCAGTTCCAGCATGAAATACCTGCACACCAGGAATCGAGTGAGTTAAATTAACTCCATCTATCACATCCCCTTTTCTTATCTGACCGGGATATCCATCAGCTGCAAGCACAACACAAACTGCGCTCGATTGACTCCACTTAACTTCAGGTTTCTCTCTCTCTTTTGCATCAGGACTAGATGCTAGCCAATCTAATAAGATTGCTAAGTCTGAATCTAAACGACGCAATATAACCTGAGTCTCTGGATCTCCTAAACGAGCATTAAATTCAACAACATTAATGGCGCCATCAGGAGCAATCATTAATCCTGCATATAGAAACCCAGAGAATGGAACCCCTCGCTTCTCCATCTCGCGCAACGTAGGTCTTATTACATTCTCAACAGTCCAAGATCCTTGCTCTTCCGAAAGACGAGGCGTTGGACTTACAGTGCCCATTCCACCCGTATTTAATCCAGTATCATTATCCCCGATCCTCTTATAATCATGCGCTGGAGAGAGAGGAACTACATTGATACCATCTGTTGCAACGATAAACGAAGCTTCAACACCGTGAAGAAACTGTTCAACTACAACTTTATCAGCCAAAAGTTCAGTAAATAATGCGCGACAACCGTAATTAAATTCATCCTCTGTATGGCAGACAAAAACACCTTTACCAGCAGCTAAACCATCGGCCTTGAGAACTATCGGTAATCCCCAACGAGAAGCTAACTCACGAATCTCTCCTTCTGAGGAACAAACTGCATAACCTGCTGTTGGTACACCAGCACTCTGCATGATCTCTTTAGCAAAACTTTTGGAAGCTTCTAACTGTGCTGCAGCTTTTGTTGGACCAAAGATCTTCAATCCCTCTGCTTTAAAACGATCTACAACTCCAGCAGCAAGAGAAACTTCTGGACCAACAATAGTAAGATCAACATTATGTTTTTTTGCTACCAACAATAGCTGCTCAACATCATCCACTTTTACCGAATCTTCACACAAAGCAACTTCACGACATCCTGGATTACCAGGAGCACAGATAACTTGAGTAACTACCGGACTTTTGGAGATTTTCCACGCAATTGTATGCTCACGTCCACCACTTCCAATTACTAAGACCTTCATCTCGTCTCCCTTAAACTAATGTCTAAAATGTCGCTCTGGTGCAAATAATATAGCAATACCTAGTCTATCTGCTGTTTGAATAACCTCTTCATCCTTCTTCGCTCCTGATGGAACAACTATCGCAGAGACACCAATAGCAGCTAAAGTTTCAACGTTATCTGGGAATGGGAAGAAAGCATCAGAAGCAGCGACTGCGCCTTTAAGTGTATGTCCATGTCTCTGTGCCTTTGAAATTGCGAGTTCTACTGAGTCAATTCTACTCATCTGACCAGCACCAACACCAACTATCATTCCATCTTTAGCAATAACGATTGCATTTGATTTCACATTAGCACAAACCCTCCAAGCGAGATCGAGATCCTCGATCTGTTTCGCGTCTGGCGAGACCTTAGTTACTACAGGCAAAGTTTTTACATCTGAAGTTGTAGTATCTGGTGTTTGTATTAAGTAACTATCCAATACACTTCT
>CAZTER010000196.1:0-4615 GCA_964612045.1 uncultured Bdellovibrionales bacterium | reverse complement strand
AGCCCTGAAGACTTAAGAGATTTAATTCTAGAAGCAGAAGAGGAGCAATTGTTAAATTTTCAAATTACTGAATTTTTAAGGAGTTTATCAAATTCTGCCGAACAGGATGAAACTGATATGTTAGCCATCTCCTTAGGATATGTAACGGCAAATAGTGGACCGAGAGATTTCTTGGCTATCGAGCAGGATATTTCAGATGAAAAAATGGATGGGGTAGACGAGATAGCAATAGAGAGCGCTGATATAGTTTGATGTTGTAAACTTCAAATCGTCGTGTAAGTATCCTCCGACTCTAGTTAAAAAGGAAGATGCTATGGCGACAATTACCCCTCAAGATCTTATCTCCTCTCTCAATTGGCGATATGCAACAAAGCAGTTTGACCCTAGTAAAAAGATCTCTGCTCAAGATTGGGATGCTCTTCAGCAAAGTTTGATTCTTTCCCCGTCTTCTTTTGGCATGCAGCCATGGAAATTTTATCAGATTGAAACTCCAGCTATTAGAGCGAAACTTCGAGAGTTATCTTGGGATCAATCTCAAATTACTGATGCCTCGCATCTTGTTGTTATAGCAGCTAAGCAAGAGGTTAAAGAGACAGATATCGATGCATTCCTTCAATCTATATCTCAAACCAGAGGAATTCCGGTTGGAGTATTAGCTGAGTACAAAGCGATGATGACTGGTATGATTCTTGATAAGAATTTCGATGTTTTTAAGTGGACATCAAAGCAGTGTTATATTGCATTAGGTTTCTTCCTTTCCTCTGCTGCCACACTTGGAATCGATGCATGTCCAATGGAGGGATTCGATCCTGCTGGTTATGACCAGGTTTTAGGATGCTCAAAAGAGGGATATTTCCCAATGGTTGTTGCTACAGCTGGATATCGAGCCTCAACAGACGATTACGCTAAACTCAAGAAGGTGCGCTATCCTGCTCAGCAGATTATTCGCTCTGTATAATAGAAGATATCATACTAAGTTGAAGATCCGGAACGTGAATATTTGGTTAAGAGCTATTTTTTAAAATAGCTCTTAATAAGAGGAATTAAGCTATCGGAAAGCTTGCATCAGCTAAATCGGTGTCTAACGAGTTAGCGAATTTTTCGTGTTTACTGGTCGATCCAGAAACTCCAAGATAGTTGCAAAAGTTAGAAACGGTTGTATCTATTCTCGTAATAAGATCGGTATATTCTGAAACTCCAATGCTAGAGCGAGGTGCTATCTCTGCTAAAGACTTACGAGCTTCTTGTCCCCACTCTTGAGCTAGAAGAGCATAGCGTGTGAGAGATAGTTCAATATTAAATAAGGAGAGATCTCTTACTCGCTCAATTCCTTCGTGTAGCAGGTGTAGAGATAGAGAGAGAATAGTCTCTGGCTTTGAATTATTAGTCGTTGAATTTTGCGACACTTGGTGAGACCTCGCCAATCCGTCAGCTAAGCTTTCAAGAGCATTTAAAGCAACTAAGGCAGGAGTTTCTGGAATTACTGACTTAATAGGTCTAGATTTAAAACCTATATCGATTCCAGATAGAACATGAGGAACCTCACTATAAAGAGTAGATGACGCTTGCTCAGCGGACTCTTGGCTTGCCGATCCCTTTTGAATCTCAATTATTCCAAGAAAAGCAGCTTTAATTTTTTCAGCTAATTTATCAGGAACTAAAGAAGGAGAAGATGCAGTAGTTTGTGACATGTTTAAACTCTCAACAATTTATTATTATTTGCCTGATGTTATTCCGCGTTTAAAACTTAATCAAACTTAAAGCATAGGTGAATTTTATTCAATTTGAACAGCTCTTAGGTTAAAAAACAAAGAAGCTGCCTATAATATTTATAGGCAGCTTCTAGTGGCTTTCTGCATCACTCTTATGCGTCGCCGTAAGCCTCTAGTGCATCGAAGCGTGGAAGAGAAACAGTTGATAGATCAACTCCAAAACGGTCGCTAATAATTGATGTAAATATTCCGTGAGACTCTCTAGCTTGAGCAACAATAGCACTATCTGCTGATTCATTCTCAAGAGTTTCTATTAAGCGTCTCCAGTTCCTCTCAATCTTTAATTCAAATTTATTTTGAACTGAAGCTCCAATCATTCTTTGCATAGTTGTGCTAAGTTCATTTGTCCTGTGAATTACTTCAACAGCGAGTGCTGCTGCTGCTTCGAATAACTCAACTCTAAACTTTGCATCTCTCGGAGTATCTTCTGTGCACCACGCTGCTTTAAGAAGAGCTTCGCTTTGTAATGAAAGAGCTAGAACTGCTGCTGCAGGAGATTCAAATCTAAGTGATGCTAGTGGGCGCTCACCTTTTTTTAGATCGATAGGATTTAAAACGCTCAGATCTTCCTTGACTGCTTTAACGAAATCTTCAGGTGATGTGTGTGTAAGAAGGGTGAATATTGATTCTCTGGTACTTATCATAAATGTCTCCAAAAACGGGGCACGAACGATAGGACAGAAATGGAAGAATAGTCAAACATCGCTGAAATGCGTGGCTTTTACAGTGTAAAATAGTTTTGAGTCATAAAATTATTAGCGGCGATAAACTTTTTTAGATATGACTTGAAAATAAATTCAATCTTTGTCGGATCATTTTTTCTATAGCAGAGATATTTTTTATACCTCGTAGTGTAGCTCGCATAGCATTAATTTCACACGATTCAGGATTTACTTTAATTAAAGTGTCATAGATACCTTCAGCTAGCTTTTTAAACTGCAAAATTATCTCTCTATAATCGATCTTTGAGTTCTCTTCGTTAGAATTTTCTTTGTGAGCAACAGCTAGAGATAGCGCTAGTGCTGAGTGCAAGATAATTGCAGCTTTACTAGCAGCAAGAAGAGACTGCTTGCTAAGCTCTTCTTTAGCTAACTCACCAGAGAGTTGGCAAATCTCAAAAGACCTTAGATAAGAAAGCTGTTTTTCTTCTAGTAATAAGACTAAGTGTTGTAAGCTATCACCTGCATATTCAGGAAATAGTCCCTCCTTATTAAGAACAGAAAAGATCTCTTTTAGCTTAGTAGGAAGCAACTCAAGTGGTGTTATTATGATTTCATCTAATGCTTTTAACTTAAACTCTGAAGCTGCATTTGGAGAGAGCGTTACGGGGTTCAACATATCTTTATATTTCTTAACTTCTATTACTAATCAAATATTCCGCAATTCTAGTTTAAAAATCTTGAAGGCAGCGACAATCCATTCCAATCTGTAACTCCATATGAACCTAATACAGCGGCACCAGCTTCAAAGTGTTGATATAGTTGTCGTGATAGTCCTGGCATGTCATAAGCAAACTCCCAGTGCGCTATCATCATCGTAGGTGCTAATTCATCAGGATACCTAGAATTTCTTTCTGAATCAGTTAAGCAAGATGCGGTTACGCTACTTTTTATACTTGCTGTTGCAGGAGTTGATTTAATTTTCCCTGTTACTAACTGATGCAGAAGAATATCCTTTGCCTCAATAGCTTCAATCATTGGTGTGTGATTGCTCGCGCTGTAATATTGAGCCTCGCTAAACTTAGCATCACCGATCTTTATTGTGCCATCTGGATCACGTCTTAATTCAAGAGTTGTTGCAGGATTCTCAGCACTATCAATGAATGAAATAATAATACTTTGTCCACTTACGCATCTGTCACTATAACTACCTACGCACAGTTTTAGATCAATTCCCTGTCTCTTTAGCTCAGATGTTGTTGTTAGGCATTTTGCCTTAAATTCGCCAACTTCTATCTCTCCAGAGAAGAGAGATCCCCAAGTATCTTCATAATAGAATGGTTGTAGTGGGCATGCTCGATCGGCCCGATGCCATAAGGCAGAGGAGCGTAGCCAATCGGATAAGTTCTGAAATCTTGAGCTAAGGAGACTAAGAGAAAGCTTTTCAGAGCCGACGCTTTTGCCATTTTTTGTATTCAAAGGAGCAGTTATCTGTTTGGAAAAATCTTTGATTAAATCTGGTACTAATTTAATAGCCTTGCCGGCATCTCTTTCAAGTAAGCCCTGTAATCTTCGACTAAGAACAAGATTTAAATCATCGACTAAATTACTGCAGCAAGTTTTATCTCGCTTATGCGCATTTCTAAAGGTAAGGAGGTCTAAGATTAAGCTATTTATCTCGTTGCTTATCAAAATTCTTTGAAACTCTTCATTGTTTGAAGCAACTTCATTACTAAACATCGCTACTATGGTAACTAGTGCGCGGATGTTTTTAGCTGCTCTTTCTGTATGTTTTGAATTTCCAGCATTCTCTTTAATCTGCTCTACAAATTGATCATCAAAATATGGTGTTTGTCCTGAGAAAATCGAGAGGAGGTTACTAAATACACTAGCAAGATGATCCTCATGGGTTAAGTTAGGAGCCCGATCTAGGAACAATAAATTTTTGAAATAGGAGTATCGCTGACGCTTATCTCTGTCGGTATATGAGCTTAATGAAGTGATTATCGAGATATAACTCGGGAGGCGTTGAGCAACGGCCAAAGGATCTAAGTAATGTAGGTCTTCAACTAACATCGCAGATGCTACTGTGGTGATTTCACTTAGAGCTATTCTATCAATAGAGTTTAATAACCACTGTTCAAATGCGTGCTTAGATTCTTTGTCGTTTAATATGCTCAACAT
>CAZTER010000195.1:0-4624 GCA_964612045.1 uncultured Bdellovibrionales bacterium | reverse complement strand
GTTTCAAGCCAATATTGATTCAGGGTGGATGCCAGCAGATCTCTCCGCTTTTTCTCTAGAGGATAGATCAAGAGATGAGGGAGCCAAGCTAAATAAACCATATAAAGTTGCTGTCGCTCAGATAACCACAGATCCAGGAAAGATCTCAGAGAATACTGCGAAGATCATTGACTATATTCAACGAGCAAAAAAATCAGGGGCAGATCTAGTTGTTTTTCCAGAGCTAGCAATTCCAGGCTATCTCTCAATGGATCTCTTCAAGCGTCAAGCTTATCTGGAAGAGAATCTAGCTGCATTAGAGCAAGTTCGTAAAGCAACAGATGGCATTACAGCAATTGTTGGATTCGCTGATTTTAATCCTGATACTAAAGGTCCTGATGGTAAGCCGTTAGTCTATAACTCAGCAGCGATAATCCATGATGGTAAGATATTGGGAGTTCAGGATAAGACCCTACTTCCTGAGTATGACATATTTTTTGAGAAGCGTTACTTCGCTCCAGCTCGTGAGCGCAAAGTTGTCGAAGTAGATGGACGTAGGATCGGAACACAGATCTGCGAGGATCTTTGGACTGCTGGATATGAAACTGATCCAGCGCAGTTACTAGTACAGAAAGGCGCAGATCTAATTGTAAACCTTTCAGCTTCTCCGTTTCACATAGGAAAACTTCCTGTTCGTTGGAATCTCATTACAGAGACTGCAAAAGAGAAGGGAATTTCACTTATATATGCCAATCTTGTCGGTGGATTTGATGGACATGAAGGCGAAGTAGTTTTTGATGGTCAAAGTTTAGTTGCGGATAAAAATGGAAAGGTAACAGCGTTAGCTCCAGGATTCTCCGAGGGTCTCTTAATCACTGACTTAGCAGGAGATAATTATATTTCATGCCCAGAAGTAGCGCTGGCAGAAGAGTTACACGCAGCATTGGTATTGGGATTAAGAGATTATTTCCGTCGACTTGGTACAGATAAAGACGGCAATAAAAAGAAGGCGATAATCGGCCTTAGTGGAGGAATTGATTCTGCTGTTGTTGCAGCTTTGGCTGTTACTGCCCTAGGAGCAGAAAACGTAGTTGGTATCACAATGCCATCTAAGTACAACTCACAAGAGACGATCAAAGATGCTGAGAATTTGGCAAGAAATCTTGGGATTGAATTTAAAGTAAGTCCAATCGGTGAAACTGTTGAGCGTGAGTTAGCAACATTTAAAAGTGATCCGGAGATAGCAGGCCTACCAGAAGATGTGACTGAAGAGAATGTTCAGGCACGAGTAAGAATGATGCGTCTGATGGCGTACGCCAATAAGCTCAAAGGAATAGTACTTAATACCGGAAATCGAACTGAGATCGCACTCAATAACTGCACCATCTATGGAGATATGGTTGGCGGAGTGAGCGTTCTTGGCGATGTCGATAAAGACCGTGTTTATGCATTGGCTCGCTATGTAAATGAGGCTGCCGATAGAGAAGTAATTCCTGAAACAACAATTAATCGAGTTCCAACCGCAGAGCTTAAGCCTAATCAGATCGATGCGCAGGTAATGGGAGATGATCCAGTCAAGATCTCTCCACTGGTTAGAAGCATGGTTGAAGATGGCCTTTCTGTTTCGGAAGCAGCACAGCGCTTTGCCGGTCAATATGATCGTGAATTTATCAGAGCGTCATTTAGAAAGTTAGATGCTTCTGAATGGAAACGTCGTCAGTTAGGCCCGCCAATTCGAGTAACGCAAAATACATTTGGTGATGGAAGAAGAATTCCGATGGGCCATGGGTTTGAAGGTTAGGAGGGAACATGAGGGTATTACTTTTGGTCGATATACTTAATGATTTTTGTCCTGGTGGAGCATTAGCCGTGCCAGAAGGAGATCAAACAGCACGAATAGCTACTCAGCTTGCTGCAAGTGGTGAGTTCGATGAGGTGATTGCTGTTTGCGAAGAGCATCCTAAAGGGCACGTTAGTTATGCGAGTTCTCACTGGGAAGCTGAGCCTTATACTGAAGTAACTATCGGTAACAAGGTTCAGAGAGTTTGGCCTGACCACTGCGAGAAGGGAACTTTCGGTGCGGAGCTACATGCAGATATCGATCGCTCCTTGATAACTAAATATTTCACAAAAGGTGGAGATAAAAAAGTTGATAGCTATAGCGCGTTCTTTGATAACGACGGAATTCAAACCGGTCTCTATAAAGTTCTTAAAGAGCTAGCTAATCAAAGAGGGGAATCAGAGGGAGAAATTGAACTTTTTGTTTGTGGATTAGCTACAGATTGGTGCGTCAAATTTACCGTTCTAGATGCAAGGAAGCTTGGTCTCAGTACAACTTTAATTGTTGATGGATGCCGCGCAATTAATCTAGCAGAAGGTGATGAGCTCAGAGCCTTTAAGGAGATGAGAATTGCTGGAGCAGATCTAATTGAAAGCAGAGAGCTGTTGCCAGACGCAAAAGCAAGGGCGGTCAGTATAGAGCAACATGTAAATCCATAATCAGGAACAAGATAGGTGGGAGATGGAAGTAGTAAATAGTGAAACTGAGAGAGGGTTCGATGCTCTTAGATCAGGGAAAGCTTTAGGGGTAATTCAAGAAGTTCGTCGCCTTCTTGCTGAAGAAGGAGCTCTTCAAGAAGAGGATCAAGAGACTGTTCGTTTACTTGGAGATCTTACAGATCGTGGAGTTAAGTTAGTCGATAACCTTCTAAAAAAGAGATCTGAGCGGCAGATTGCAGAGCAAAGTCTTCCATTACCTCCAGCTTCAATAGAAGGGATGGAAGTAAGGAAAGCTGTGCCTCTCGATCTTTCGAAAGCAGTGATTATTACTAAAGAGACAAAGGTTGAGTATGAGATGCGCACAGAGGGACGTACCTTTGAGGAAGTAGAAGCGAGGATCCGTAAGGGAGGAGATGCTCTATGTGGTCGTCTTGAAAGTCATAGTCGTCATATTCAACGCAAGCGAGAGCTTGAAGATTTTTTTGCGCCTGAACAATTTGTAACTCTCTCTGAAGAGAATAGAGAAAAGATAAATAACGCTTCAATCGCGATCTCTTGGGGAGGTGATGATCATTTAAGCGCGGTCGCTCAATATGTTTCAGGCAAGACTCCAGTTCTCGCAATAAATTCAGATCCAGAGAAGAGCTTCGGTGCTCTACTAAATCATACACATGATCAGTTTCGAACTTTGGTTACATCTTTAGAGCGAGGTGAGTATGTGTTTGAACCTTGGACTCGTTTATCGGTCGAATTAAATGGCAAAATGCTATCGCCAGCACTTGGTCTGGTAATGTTTGCTGAGGAGAAGAGAAAATATCTCTCTAGAAATCTTATCAAGATATCTGGACGATCTACACAAGATCCAGAAGGACGAGAGACTGAACAGAAATCCTCGGGATTATTAATTTCTACAGGTGTCGGATCTACCTCTTGGTATAGAGGTGCCGCTCAATATCTATATCCACAAGGCGATGTGTTTCCTCGAACTTCTCGAGTCGCAAGATTAGTTCTGACAGAGCCGTCATACACAGTGATTCGCAAAGATGGCACTCGCGGAGCCTCGGAAGTGATGCATGGGAGTGTTTTTGATGGAGAAGAGATCGAGATCAAATCACTTAATAAAGATCATGGAATATTAACGATTGATTCGATTGCTGATTACACATTCAAAGCAGGAAGCGAGGCGAAAGTTTCATTATCTAAAGAGCCGTTGTGGATTGTGAAAGTAATCTAGGCGTAATGCTTGTTCTAGAGCACACATTCCAAAAACAGATCAAAATTTTGATTAGAAAATAACAACAAATTATTTTGAAAAAATAATATTAGGGGGAAGAATGCAGCCACAAATTAGTAAAGTAGAATCCGGAGTATCTCTTGATTTAGCGGCTACATCATTTCCTGTAAGAATAGATCGTCCAGATTGGTATCCACAACGTTTTTTTGTTCCAGAAGAATTTAAAAATTGGAATGTGAACTTTCCTGAATATGCGCCTTCACATGTTAGATTTCAGAACGAAGGAAAGCCAAACAAAGGATGGGATCCGATAGATCTTAAAGAGGTGACTCGTCCGTTTAAGAGTTTTACAGGTGAAGTTAAACTTGATGCAGAAGGTCGTCCTCTAAATCCATTAGGACGTACAGGCATACAAGGTGCTGGAGAGTTATGGTTTTGGGGAGCTAACTTTGCAGCAGATCCTATTATCACTCGAATTAGCCCAAAAACAGGTAGGTTAGAAGCGATATTAATTCAACGTAAAGATACGGGAGACCTAGCTATTCCAGGAGGAATGGTAGATGCGAGTGATATGAATATCTCGAAAACATTAGCGAGAGAATTGGGAGAGGAGACCTCTGCAGAGCTCGATATGGAAGGAGCAACAATTCTATTTAGAGGAGTAGTAAATGATAGGCGTAATACTGATAATCGTTGGATCGAGACGACGGTTGCTCATAGACATCTTACAGAAGAGCAGGCTGCCGAGATTGCTCTTAAAGAGGGTGATGATGCGAAAGCTGTAGATTGGATTGATCTAACTCCGAGAGTCGTTGATTCACTATATGCAGATCACGGTAAGTATGTACGCCTTGCTTTAGAACAGATCGCTCAGAGTAAATCTGCAGATGTAAGTTCTGATATAATAAGAGA
>CAZTER010000194.1:0-4629 GCA_964612045.1 uncultured Bdellovibrionales bacterium | reverse complement strand
CACACCATTTAATTTTGCGATCAGATTTAGTTCGTCGATTCCAGTAATCGATTAATATTTGATTTAAAAATATTCGACTCTGGGTCAGTAAGATGAAATTTGATTCTCTCTTTGATAACTCTTCCCATCCATCAGGAAGTGGACTTCGTCTTAAGAGAATACGACAGATCGGTTTTATGCTTCGAATTAGAAGGGTATCCCAAAGTACGCTCTTTATGGCTGATGTAATAAAGTAGAGAGGTCTCATATAATGAGGGAGAGTAAATTATCGGAGCACCTATTCAGCGCTTCATACAAAACAGGTTCTATCATTTCTCTATGGCCCGAGAAACGGTAACTATGGGAATCTCCTTCAATAAGTAAGGTTTTATCGAGTACCCTTACCTGAGTTTTTACAGAGCATCCTATGCGTCGTATAAATAAAAGGTCCTTTGCGCTACAACTTATATCTATATCTTCAATTGCCAATACTGAGTTCTTTTCTGAATCTGAAACAAGTCGTAATGAAATTCCTTGCATCCCCGCATTCAGTTGCAAAGAGCTAACAAAGAGTTGATTTATACTCTCAACAGAGACAATCCCGGCTGGAACAATAATTAATGTCCACTGACGACCGACTATCTGGCTTTTATCTTGAGGGATGGAAATGGCAAGAGTTCTGTCAGATAGACTGAAGAGCCTATGGTGCGTCTCTGTAAATATCTGAGGTCGCAATACTGTTTGAGCGCACCCCAAACTAAATAAAATTACGTAAGTTATTGCTAGTATTCTTAAATTTCTCATGTTGTTACAACGAGATATGTTACACTATCTGGTACAGCAAGGATAACTTATATAGTGGTATTATTAGAGCAGATCAAAGGTTTCGGAGGTTTGTAGCATTTAATGAGCTCTGAAGAACAGCAATCAGGAGAGGGGATAGACCTCGGGTTGTCCGACCTCCTAAGTTGTGATGATAAACAAGGTAAAGTTTGTTCTGATGTCTCTGCTGAAGCATCCGATGTTCAAGTTTCATCTAAACTTGAACAACACAGAGATCCTAAAGATATAATTATTCAGTTATTAAAGAATGAAAGTTGGAAAGATGCTCTCGTCGCTTTAGAGGAGAATGGATCTGGCGCAGAATTCTCTTCAGCTGATCAGCTAGTTGTTCGGACTAGAGCCAATCTTGGATTGGGAGAGATCCCTACGCAGATATTGTTTGCAGAGCTGCATGAGGGGTTACACGGAGAATCAAGTGGACCTCAACTATCCGATAAATTAACAGAGATACTTTCTGATTGCTGGAATGATCTTCGTGAAAAACTTGCGAGTGATGGTGAAATATCAATGGTGGCAGCTATCGATGTTGTGCAACCACAAAAGAAGCAAGTAAGCCTTGATTATAAAACGACACCTCCTGTAGCTCCTGCATTTAAGCAGAGAAATGCTTCGATAAGATCTTTATCTTTCTTTGTGTTGTTTCTGATGTTTGGAGTTTTTTTATTTCTTGGCTCCGGCATATTAAAGAGTAATTTTGAGCTGAAATCCATTCCGGAAATTTTATCTGGCTCACATGATCTTCATCTTGCTCAAGTGAAGGGCAAAGAGTTGGAGGTTGGTCCACTAAGAATGCCTACAGTTCCTGATGTTCCTCCTCCATCTTTGATGGATGGCTTGGCGTACGATCTAGATCAGCTCAAGGACTCCTCCTCTGTTGATTCAGAACCAGTGCTTGATAATGAATTAAGAAAAGGAACAATAAAGCAAGATGGAGTTATTAAGGCTAATGATACTCAGCCAGTAGCGCAGGTCCCTAGTGTGAAACCTACACGGACTGGCTTAGATATGAGCGGTCCAAAGGAGACAGAGGTTATAAAGGCAGCATTTAATAGGCCAAGAGAGCCAGTAGAAGATAATAAAGCAACAATACTTTTTGGATCACCGAAGCCGCAGATAACGATCGGGACTACAACTTCTGAGCAACGTAGACTCGGTTATCCAGTGGAGATATTTTCTGAAAGAGTAGTTTTTAGAGTTTTAGTTAAAACTGATATCCTTTCTCAGCCAGATATAAGAGCTAGGCATGTAGGGGCGTTGCAAGAGGGAGATCGAGTTGCAGGAAGCTCTAAGATTGGAGATTGGATTGAGATTAGATCTCGTAATGGCGATAAGGGGTTTGTGTTATCGCAAGATCTTGTTGGAGAGTCTGAGTGGAGTGCTCGCTAATCCCTAGTTATAAAGATAGCTAGTGCAGGAGAGAGTAATTTCTTTATTCACCCTCATCTGTCAGTGTGCTTTGAAATAGATTCCATATATCAATCTGATTAATTGTAGTCTCAAAGGTTTCTCCATCGATGGAGCAATAAACTGTCTCATCACAGAAAGTGATATCCCATCTAGAGCTGCTAGTTAGTGTCTCTGCTATTTTCGCAGAGAATTCAGGATCTAAAAGATAGAAATTTACCTGTTCTACCCAATTGGTAGTGCTTCCTCTCAGATAGAAGCAAAAATCATTCGCTTCTGCACGTTCTCTGAAATAGATTGACTTTTTCGCTTCTTTAGAATGTCTAAGCGCTCTACGTAATCTCTCCTCCTCAGGTAAGCCTACTTCAACCCAACTTGAGATCTCTCCAACTATATCACGATTAATTATCGTCGGTTCTTTGCCATACATGGAGGGATCGCTAAAAGTAAGACCGCTTTCGTATGCATGACAATAAACTAAGACTTTAGCTATCAGCTCTTCAGGTTGCTCATCGATATAAAGTGGAAGTTTGAAGCGTAGAGTGGCGTACTGATCCCGAGCGGGAGCAGAGAGATTTATGGTAAATCCGTAAAATCCACTTATGAAGCTCATTAAACTTTGACTTCTCCAAGTTAGAGAGGGACTTTAAGTCCTCTATATCTAGAGCACTAGCTAGGACTAATTTATGATTTGGTCAATGGGGAGGTGTTTTTACTCTGTTGGAGCAGACTCAGAGGGACTTTCTGTTTCCTCTTCTGTGGATTCAGTTTGAGGCTCCTCTATGATTTTAGAGCTATCTGGCTTTGGTGATAGTCCAGCTCCGACTCCATGTTTATCTAGTAGCATCTCCCATACTCTATGGCTGGCACCAGAATATTTATCTTTGGCTAGGCCTGGCAACTGCTTTTTTAGAATTCTATCAGGTATATCTACCTTATGGGTTTTGAATGGTTTGTATAGAGATGCTTGGCGATCTAGCTCGTCGAAGTATCTTTTAATTAGGATCGGATCAAATTCTGAATGTATTTCAACTAAGGACATAGGAATTGCTGCCATATGGCGGTCAATCCCACGTTTTCTTTCCCGAGCAACTCTATCAAGCTCTCTTAGAATTAAGCTGATGGCTCCTCGAACGTCAAGAGTTCGTTTTTTTACCTCTTGATGATGATTGGTATTTTTTAGAGCTTGGCTGATAGTTTCTTTATCTTGGCTTGTCCCTCGGCGAGAGATGAATCCATGGAAGCCAATCTCAATTGCCAGTTTAGATAGCTCCTCTGTTGGTTCTTTCTCTGAAACCTGTAGAAATACACACTTATTAGCTCTCTCCATTTTAAGCATGTCAGAGAAGAAGCTACTAAGCTCTTCTGAGGGAAACTCGTCTGAGATAAAGCAGATGGAGTATTCACCATCTAGGTGAGATTGGACTGCGCGGTGAACTGAATTTGTAAAATCGGACTCTGCAAAAGAGAAGGCTTGATTTAGAGACTTCACGAGCTCCTGAGCTAAGTCAGGTCTCTTGTCGACAATAAGTGCAACTAACGGTTGTGTCACAAAACAGCTCCCCTCAGGAGAAATCCCTAAAGGAAGTTATCGTCAACTCTATTAGATATCGTTAGTTTTTAGACTAAATTAAAAGCTAATAATATCAACGCGTTAATTGTCTGCTAGGCCTTAGTAATGGTTTAAGGTGGTTGAAAATACTGAATTTTCAACCACCTAATTTTATCAGATTATTTTAATCCGCCTTGTTTTGCCTTGGAGTATCTTGCAGCCACATCGCTCCAGTTAATTACTTTCTCAAAGCAATCTAGATATGCAGCTCGATTATTCTGGTGCTTTAAATAGTAAGCATGCTCCCAAACATCACATGCTAAAAGTGGTACTGTTACCCATTGGGTAAGATCTTGGTGCTTCTCCGCAGTTAAGATATCTAAAGATGCTGTAGCTAGGTTGTAAACAAGTATCGCCCAACCAGATCCCTCAACAGCAGCACCAGCTGCTTTAAATTGCTTCATAAAGCTTTCGTAGGAACCAAATCTAGCTGTAATGGCAGATAGCAGATCTCCATCTGGTGATCCGCCAGCATTTGGCGCCATGTTTTCCCAGAATATACAGTGAAGGAAGTGGCCAGCTCCGTGAAATGCGGCTTCTCTCTCCCAGTGTTTAATTAAAGAGAAATCTCCAGATGTGCGAGCTTCGGCTAATTTAGCCTCAGCATTATTTAATCCATTAACATAAGCTTGATGGTGCTTGCTGTGATGGAGGCGCATAGTTTGCTCATCTAGGTGAGGCTCAAGTGCGTTGTAATCATAAGGAAGAGGGGGAAGTTGATGTGCCATAAAATATCTCCCAAAAAAACTTTACCTAGGACTCTATATGGAATGATTATATACCTCAAGTTT
>CAZTER010000193.1:0-4651 GCA_964612045.1 uncultured Bdellovibrionales bacterium | reverse complement strand
AGATATCATGGGCCGTGAAGTAGGATATCTACTCAGCAAGAGAGACCTACGCTCCGATCTATTATCTAGAGAACCTGCTTTATCAACAAGAAAACAGATATCAGAACTTTTCTCTCCTAAGTGGGATGATCCAACTTACTCCACTTACTATCAGCGAAAAGGAGATTCCTTACTATCGAAAGAGAAACAATCCCCATCTCTAATAACACTAGAATGCTTAAAAGAGTTAATTGGAGGGAAAGATCCTCAAACAAGAAAGCATACCCCAGGACGACTTGCTAGCAGCTTACGACAAGGCAAAAAATCTATAAATCTATTAATAGAGCGCTGCGGGAAATCCCTCTCGGCTCTAAAGCAAGACAACTGCTCCATGCAGGAGTGTAAAGATCTCCTAGAATTTGTGCGAGATCACTTAGTCATCGAGAAATCTGTTGGACATCAAGTAGTATTAGATACCATGAATCGCTTGGAAGGTAAGATTGTTGATGGAGAATGGCGGGCTGATATATGGAAACGAGATCCGATCGTAGATCTAACTCACCAAGAGGAGTTTTATAGCTCTGCTTCCCTGCGTGGAGTTAAAGCAATCGGCCGTGGAATCAAAGGACGGCTGGGGACCTTCCTTTATCAATGGAGCCCAGGGGTTACGATGCTTGATATAAGCTCGAGCAAAGGACGGGTTATTAGAGCTAGATTAATAGCCGGCACTGCTTCAAAATCAGAGGATACAAAAATTCCTGCGATATTAGTTGATGGAGTTGAAGGCTCTACCGCCGTTCCCAGAGATGTAATTCATACGGCCATTCGTGATTATGCCTCATCACTAAATTGCCCATTGGTAATCTATAACGCTAATGCGCTTAATCAGGTACCACGACGATTTGCTAGTTACGTCGGCAAAAAGGGAGTTCCCATTAGAGAGACTACATTTACAGCGCTAGACCAAGAAGAGAGGTTATATTTAGATAGCTTTGGAGCTCCTTTAGAACCATTTGAATATGCATATGCAAAAGGTTCAGTAATTGGATACTGCGAAGGCTCTCAAGAGACACTAGCTAATACGACAAATGCTCCAAGCTACCTAACAATGGCTCAAAAAATATAAAAAAGAAATATCCTAAACATATTTGCCGGTGAAGCAATAACAGCGTCTGCCATGGCTACCTACCTATCATCCCCATTAGCTGCCGGAGCAATCATAACACTGGGTGGAATCGGATTCTATTTAAACCATAGATTCCAACGTAGATCGATCGGCAAGTAGAGCTGTAAATCGCAAGCCACGATAGAAAAGATTTTCTTAGCTACGTCTATTAAGATTCAGTGTATGAGCAGCTGAAATTATCTTCTTTGCCTGCCCACGGAGAAAGAAAAGATCCATAAGATCTCCAGCACTAACAGTTCCGCCATCAAAGACAGAGAATGTGACTGTCGGCGCGACAAATACCTTTCTTCCATCACCTAACTTAAGATGAAAATCAAAAGGCAACATCTGCGCAGCCTCGGCTGATACTGCCCGCTCTGCTAGATCCTCTGCGACATACTTTATACCTGCAATTGACTCCGCTGAGGGAATATCAAGAGCTAAACCAACATGCTCGCGACTTGTTAACAACCCATCAGGATGAGCAACTTTTTGAAGGGCTAAATATCGTGATGTAATTAAATCCTTTGGAACAGAAGATAGATCTTCAAAGTTAAGCTTACTATCAGCGACCAAAACATCGATCAACTTGCCGCGGACACGAACTAACGGGATCTGAAGAATATCTTGGAGGAAGAGCGCTACTTCGGCGACAAAGCAAGGATTCTCCTCTTTAACTCCGATTCTACCATCTTCGCCTTTCTGCTTTCCTAATTCATAGAGCCGGTCTAGTTCAGAGATCTGACTTTGACTTAAATTCAGTGGATTTGTCGTGTGTGCCAACGAATGTAATCTTTTGCCAAATTGTAGAATCTCTCCAACATTCGCTGATAAAAGATCAATAACTCTCGCTTCTCGAAACATCTCCCATAACTTCATCTCAAATGATTTATTACGTGCCTCTGAATAACTTAACGCGACGACACACTCTTCAGAGCTGATTTTACCTAGATCATTTATGTAGGTAGCTGCTGCCGTTTCACAATCGAGTTTATGTAATCCAGTAAGTTGAATCGCATCTACCTTTTTTAGTCGAGAGAACCACTCTTTGGGCAATCCAGTAAAATCAGAGACGATCTTTCTTCCAGTTAAGATGGTATCGAACTTATTAAAAGCCTCGCGCAGATAATCAACGCCATCTACCTTTACTGAAAGAATACTTGATGGAAGGATATTAGGATCTTCACCTGAACCATCACTATGCATAGCAAAGTGCCCATCCCAACCTGATTGCCTAGGCAGTTGAGCAGCAGAGACCCTATCCGGATCTTCATTAACAATTTTAATATCATCCGGGAAATAGTCGATAAGCTCTCCAGGCATGTCACCAAGACAGAACATATATACGTTGCCTTTTGGAAAGAAACTTCTAGCCTGAAGTGCATTTACTAGAGACATACCACCGGGACGTGGAGGGTAAGGATTATTGGGAATTCTCTCAACAAGAATCGCTCGGATAAATTGACGCATCTCCTGAGGAAGAACGATCCTAAATTTTTGGTCACCACTTATGGCGACATGTCGTACTAGCCCTGCCAAGAAATCTAATAACCCACTATCGAGATCCCCTTCCAGCTTCGAAGCCCCGGTATTAACTGCTTGGAGAAACTTGTTCTGGCCATCAGGAATGGCTTCAATTACATGCTCAATTAACGCTCGAACTGCCTCTGGACCATAAGCATGATCAACAACACATGAAGTAGCAGCCAAGCAGATACTTTCAGCAACTTGATCTCCCCCTTCCATAAGTTGACGGCGAAAATCTTGTTGCGAGTGGAGAGCAAGATCGGCAGCTGCTGAAACATGAATACCATTTACCCCTGGATGATATGATACAACCTTACTACTCATTGCAGCCAAAACCTGATCTCTTCTCGCTGAAACATGCAGACCACTTGCTTGGCGGATAAAAGATTCGACTAATGGAATTGCTGGAGAGATGGAGGGACTGGTTGCTACTCTAACTGGGGTTTCTATCGATTTAACTTCATTAATCATCAAAAGTAAGAAGCTCCAATACGTTTTTTACAACCTATCAGATCTTACTGTCAGAATCTTCTAAAAAATGACCTCTTTGTGGTAATTCCGCCTTACTTAAACTAGGACCCCCATCTCCTTTTTGTTCGTCAAGACTTGCAGACCCTTCCTTAGATCTATCTTTATGACCTTCTTCTGTAGTCGAGAAAGATGAGAAAAATCCTGTTCGAAGACAGCTCAAATAATGCGCTGCGAATCCCGACATAACCCCCTCCTTGAAAGACTTACTTCAGTATCAGTCAAGGACTCTAGCTACTCAAAGGAGTCCGAATCTCTATTCGACAGAAAGACTAGCTATTCAGATCTCCCTCTCCTAATCGTCGTTTAAAGAGACTAATCGCCATATTAAGAGTTATAAAAGCCAATTCAGGATCATATCGAGGACCTTCATCTCTTAAAAAGGCATGTTGTGCATTAAACTCATGCCAAGTGAAATTTGTTCCTGCCTTAGTAAGTGCTTGATAAATAATAGCTCTTCCTTCATCAGAAACATGTGGGTCTTGCCGTCCCCAGATCATCATCAACTCCCCCTTGATCTCGCCTATCCTATCCAAGGAATTATCATTCATTCCTAACCCAAGAGAGCGTTTATGAATGTCTGTCGCATAAAAACATACAGAGGCAAGTACATGGCTATTCATTCCTGCTCGGAAGCTAAGATGTCCGCCTATACAAACTCCTATTACCCCCAGCTTTCCAGTACAATCAGCACTACTTGTTAAGAAATCTAAAGCTGCTACAGCGTCATCATCATAACTCTGAATTGCTTTTGAGACCTTATAACGGTTACCACGATCCGCGCCCTCTTGATCATACGGAATAACTGTTCCTGCTTCCTCAAATTCATGAAAGATCTCCGGAACTACGACTATAAATCCATGCCCAGCTAAAATCTTTGCTGTTCGCTTAATAGGACCGGTTTGATGAAATATCTCTGAGAAGAAAACCAATCCAGGGTACTTTCCTGGAGATGCTGGTTTATATACATAAGTTCGCATACTTCCACTTGGAGTTTTTAGGTCTACATAAGATTCGGTAACGATCATTAATCCTCCAGCTTCATATACATACTAAGGCTTACTAACCCAACTACACCCTCTTAGATAAAATCTCCACTCAAGTTCCTGAGCTTTGCTAATACCTATTCTTGAGCTTGAGATAATATCACTACTCTTAATACTAGGATCAGCCTTATAAATCCCTACGGCTTGAGAGTACCTCAAATTTTCTCCGTTAAGGGCTAGATCAATCCCCATAGCCTGGCAGAGCTTAGAAGGTCCATTTGTAACTTGAAAACCATCCTTTGCCAGATCTCTTCGTCGTAACATTACCTCACTCCCAGAAACTGGAGCGACGGCTCTTATTAAAACCGCTGCGCCAATATCAACCTCTTCACTTACGACATTGAAGCAGTAATGCATCCCATAGATAAAATAAACATAAGCATGCCCAGCTTCACAAAACATCGCA
>CAZTER010000192.1:0-4675 GCA_964612045.1 uncultured Bdellovibrionales bacterium | reverse complement strand
TTAAAGAGAGTTAGCGCGCCAAGAAGGGCATTGCAGCTGATTAGTCTAGCATGGAGAAGCTTTCTAGTTTCTCCATTTACCTCGTTGATGACTCTTTTATCTATCTCAGTCATCTTAACTTTTTTCGCTCTCTTTGTAGTAGTTCTACATAATTTTTCTGGACTAGTAAGTGACGCTTCTCAAAATGAAGTAGTCTTAAGATTATTTCTCCAAGATTCAGTCGACCAAGGAAAGATCTCAGATTTAAAATCTAATGTGTCTAAATTTGATGGAGTCAGCTCTGTAAAGGTAATTTCAAGATCAGATGCGTTAGATGAGTTTAAGAAAACCATAGGAGAGGACAGTGATATTCTGAATGGTCTAGCCGAGCAAAATCCACTGCCTGCATCTATTGAGATTAAATTTGCACTTAGTGATGCACTCGATATGCAGATCAAGAATCTGGCAGATAAATTTAAGGATCATCCGGATGTTCTGAGGGTAGTATACAGTCAAAATTTAGTGGGACAGATATCTGGAGTATTGAGTGTTTTACAGAGAGCTGGTGGAGTAGCTTTAGCTATTTTACTTGCTATAACGGCTTTTATTATCACTGTCACGATAAGATTAGCGGTTCATTCACATCGCCAAGAGATCTCAATTATGAGATTAGTAGGCGCTTCTTCTACATTTGTACGTGCTCCGTTTATTATAGAGGGTGTTTTTCAGGGATTGATAGGATCTATTGTGAGCCTTGCCGTCGTACAGATTGGAGTAGGGTATCTCTTATCAAATGACAGCATCTTGGGATTGCAAAATATCTTACAGATAGATCTCTCAAGACTTCCAACTTATTGGCTGTGTTCGATCTTAGTTCTTGGTCCCTGTCTCGGAGTGGTGGGAAGTTATCTGGCCGTAAGGAAGATTGATGACAACTAGTTCGACCTTTTTAAAGAGAGCCATCTCTCGTTCTTTAATTCAGGGCATCTTTTTGTCCTTAGTCCTATTTGAGAGCTCCATTCTTGCTCAGGAGATTAACCCACAACAAGAAGCTGAGGTTAAGATTGCAGAGATAAAAGCTGAGATAGAGCAGGGTGATCTCGATATTAAGCAGCTTCAAGGTCGTGTAGATAAATTGACTTCTCAAGTTAGCTCTCTCAAGGGGGAGGTTGATTCTCTTAAGAAGGAAGAAGGAGCTTTGCGTGGTGAACTGTTAAGATTGACTGAGGATCAACAGGCACGTGAAGCTGAGGTCGGTACTGTTAAGAGAGAAGGGGCGAGGATTAAACAGCTGTCTCTAGCACGTATTCGGGCTACCTATATGAGCTCTAAAGATCAGCTCCTACAGATTCTTTTAAAAACTTCAAAGAAAGAGAGTTTTTCGTTCACTTCCTATTATTTAGAGCGTGTACAGGCATTTGATCGGATGAACATCGATCGATTGTTAGTATTAGGTGAGAAATTGCGGTTACAGCTCGAAGAGCTTAGCCGATTAGTTCAGGAGCGAGATGAGGTGTTTAAGAAGACCTCAGAGAAATCAGCTGCTCTTTCAGTGAAGCTTTCTTCTTTTAATTCAACAGTCAAAGAGCTCAAGGGAGAGCAGAAAAAGAGGGAGCAGGCCTCTGTAGCGCTTAAGGCTAAATTACTCCGTTTCGAAACAGTTTTAGTCGGCTTAACAGGAGGAGGCTTAGAGCCTCAAGCGCTCCGTCGTCAGGGCAAGATCCTTCAGCCTCTTGCTCCTAAGCCAGCAGGATTCAATGGCGTAGGTCTGAAAA
The DNA here is from genome assembly GCA_964612045.1 of uncultured Bdellovibrionales bacterium. Lineage (GTDB taxonomy): Bacteria > Bdellovibrionota_C > UBA2361 > UBA2361 > UBA2361 > CAZTER01. Next base: position 2,921 of record CAZTER010000192.1, on the reverse strand, counting down.
CTGGCTCAGAAATCAGACCTCTGGTTGGTGGTGGAGAGGTAGTTGTCAGGTTCGGACAGGAGATAAAGACTAATAGTGGGGTTGCTGGAAAGAGCAAAGGCTTAGGAATTCAGGGCGCAGGAGGGCGTGAGGTTCTTGCTGTCGAACGCGGCAAGGTTGTTTTTATTGGGGAATTGCCAGTTCTCGGTAAGGTTGTGGTCCTTGATCACGGAGATCGTTGGTATACCCTTTATGGTAGGTTGGCTGAGGTGACCGTAGAAAAAGATGAAGTCATAGACCTTGGAGTTAGAATAGGGGTTCATTCCGATGGATTAAGGGACGAGGGTAACTTTTACTTCGAAGTCCGGCGTGGGGGAGCCCCAATCGATCCACAAAATATCTTTAAGTTGCTCTTCTCTTGAATCTTTCACTAGCTTGTTGGTATCTTATGGATACTACTCTAGTTTTACCAATATGACTCAAGGCAAGTGTTCGTTGCGTTTCTCTCTAACTTCCGGCTCAAATTATATGAGTTCGAGTAGTAAAGTGCTGCGCTCATCACTTAAGACTTTTTTTCGTACAGCATTACTTACAACTCTTTTTGTAAATTTAAATATTAATCTAGCTTCAGCTAGAGATGAGTCTGATGGAGATCTCTACGAAGAGCTAAATGTTTTCACAGATGTCTTAGCTGTTGTTCAACGTGATTATGTAAAACCGATTGAGAACAAAAAATTAGTAGAAGGTGCGATCAAAGGAATGCTTGCAACGCTTGATCCACATAGCAGTTATCTTGATCCTGATTTTTATAAAGATCTTCAAGTTCAAACCAAAGGCGAGTTCGGTGGTTTAGGTATTGAGATTACCTTGAAGGAAGGATTGCTTGTAGTTGTTGCTCCTATGGAAGGTTCCCCAGCTGATCGTGCAGGAGTAAAGGCTGGTGATGTTATTGTTAAGATTGATGGAAAGCTAACCAAAGATTTTTCTTTGGTTGATGCAGTAAAAAGAATGCGTGGACCGAAAGGATCTGCAATTATTTTATCAGTTGCACGTCGAGGTTCTCCGTCCTTGTTAGATTTCTCGGTAGTTCGCGACAATATTCAGGTAAAGAGTGTTCGTAGCCGATATATCGGTGATGGATTAGGGTATGTTCGCTTGAGTCAGTTCATGGAGCGAACAGGAGATGATCTAAAGGCTGCATTAGAAAAACTTGATGAAGAGGGCGATGGCATCAAGGGGCTCGTATTAGATCTCAGAAATAACCCCGGTGGATTACTTACTCAAGCAGTAAAAGTTAGCGATATGTTTCTGAAAGATGGAGTTATCGTTTACACCGATGGTCGCATTGATAGTCAAAAACAGAAATTTTATGCACATGCTCGCGATACAGAGCCGGATTATCCAGTAGTTGTTATTGTTAATGGCGGGTCGGCGTCTGCGAGTGAGATCGTTGCTGGAGCATTACAAGATGCTGCTCGAGCCATAATTGTTGGAACTCAAACCTTTGGAAAGGGATCAGTTCAAACTATTACGCCGCTTCAGAATGGGGGAGCACTAACGTTAACAACTGCTCTTTATTACACCAAGAGTGGTCGATCTATTCAGGTAACAGGAGTAAAGCCTGATATCGAAGTTGCTGCTCCTATAGAAACTTTAAATGAGACAAATGTTCCACAAGATTCAACCTCAAATGAAATTAGAGAGGGAGATCTTCCTGGAGCAATCGAGAATCCTAATGAAGGTGATACTGGTCTTGATGTCTTAAGGCAGATAAATAAAACCCCAATGCAGCCAACTTCTGAAAAGTATATTGATCCAGAAACTGAGAGTATTGAGAGTTGGTTAGGTCGTGATCCGCAGTTTGGTAAAGCTGTTGAGATTTTGAGAACATTTGAGGTCGGTTCGCATATTCAGGCTTCAAATTCTCTTCATTCAGGCCCTCTCTTATAACTTCTTCAGATAACGTATAAAGACTCTCCAACAAGTAATAAATATTAAGAATTTGACTTTTATCCGCTCCCCGCGATATTCAAGAACCTCCTTTATAGGCGCATAGCTCAGTTGGTTAGAGCGCTTGCTTGACAGGCAAGAGGTCGCTGGTTCGAATCCTGCTGCGCCTACCAATGTTATCTGTAATTCTGCTAGCGCAGAATTCACATGGATTATCTGTAATTCTGCCTTGTCCCGAGTTTACCGAGGGATGCAGAATTCACGGTAATTATCTCTTTTCATGAGATTCGAACCAGCGATAGTCATTTAGAAAACGCGAGCTGGCGGAGCGTTTTTGCACAGCCTTGTCAAAGACAAGGCGTGCGTGATCAAAGGTTCGAATCCTGCTGCGCCTACCAGTATTGTTTGTAATTCTGCTTGCGCAGAATTCACGTGTATTATCAGTAATTCTGCTTGCGCAGAATTCACGTGCAGTATCTGTAATTCTGCCTTGTCCTACGAAGCTTTGGCGAAGGAGGATAGCTCGCCTTGAGTTTATCGAGAGGTCCCGAGTTTACCGAGGGATGCAGAATTAACGGTGATTATCTCTTTCCATGAAATTCGAACCAGCGATGATCGTTTCTTCCCTACATCATCTTTAGTGAATGAATATGGAGATGGGACTTCAGTCACATACACTCTACCACTCGCATACCGCTTTTGTATTTATACATGCATCTCTGTGCACCGGAGGCTAAAGTCTCCGTTCCAGTTTTATATTTTTATAAGAAAGAGCATGGAGATGGGACTTTAGTCCCATAACCACTACTAATCGTACACCAGGAACTCTGACTATATGATATATAAGCAACCATGCCGGAGGATTACTAGTAAAAGGTATCAAAGATCGCTAAGGAGAGGGACTCTGCTCCGCAAATATAAACCATCTCGTCTTAATAACGATAAGAGATGCTTTTCCTGAAGTTTTATCTTAATTAAATAGCTAGCTGTTA
>CAZTER010000191.1:0-4690 GCA_964612045.1 uncultured Bdellovibrionales bacterium | reverse complement strand
TGTAAATCAGTTGCTGTATCTATCTTTGTTAACCCTACACAGTTTACCAATCCTGAAGATCTAAAGAGATATCCGCGTAATCTCGGAAAAGATTGTGAGCTACTGCAGGCTGCTGGTGTAGATCTGATATATGCACCTGATTCCTCTGAGATGTATGAAGAATCTGCTCAAACATTTATCTACAACAATCAACTCGCTAATTATCTTGAAGGCCGAGATCGTCCCGGTCACTTTCAAGGAGTGTGTACCGTAGTCGCAATGCTTTTCAATATTACAGGTTGTGATAAGGCGGTCTTCGGAGAGAAAGACTTTCAACAGCTAAGAATAGTAGAGCAGATGGTTAGAGATCTTAAATTCCCGGTTAAGATCTTACGAGCGCCGACTAAACGTGAATCAAATAATCTTGCTATGAGCTCACGCAACGAACGTTTATCTCCAATAGCGCGACAGAAAGCTCAAATTATCTTCGAAGCAATGATGGCTGCAAAAACTAAGCTTACTGACTCAACTAATGCAGAAGATCTTGTTCATGCAGCTATTAGAAAGTTGGAAACAGTTCCTGAGATAAAGGTCTTTTATGTTCAGATAGTAAACGAAGAGAACCTACTGCCAGTTGTTAATGTGACAAGCCGATCTCGAATTCTAGTAGCTGTGGAGTATGAAGGGGTTAGGTTGATTGATAATCTAGCGCTGTCTTAATAGGCCAGCACTAAAAAGAATGATCTTCGTTCAGAAAACCTAAAAATATATCTAAGTAATTCCAAAATCAGTCTGTCTATACAGACTGATTTGATAACTTAAGAATTGAGCCGAGTAGGAATCGAACCTACGACCCACTGGTTAAAAGCCAGTTGCTCTACCGACTGAGCTATCGGCCCATAAATAAGGTCTCTCGAACTTACTACGGAAACAAAACGATATCAAAGTTTCCCGTTATTTAACTGCTAAAGAAACAATCCTAGCAGGTTAATAATGTGGGTAACTTAACAGATCTCTTGTTTTTCGGGCTATGAATAGTACCGAAATCTAAGAAAGACTTAGCATACGCCCCGATCGGATTCGAGTCGTATGCTAAGGTATGCTTCACCCATTTGGGCTAGGCAGAGTATGGTCTTACTGTACAGGACTAGGTGTGTCAACACCTTGGATCCCTTAGTTCTTATTTTTGAGAGAACTGCTTAAATACATCCTGGAATGACTTAAAAAGTTGGGTAGATTTTGTAGGCGAAAAACCAACAAAACTTCCAATTAGAGAGGCTACAGATTTAAGGATATTTGTACTCTTAGAGCCATTAGCACTCTTACTATCTCCCAAGCTTGTAAAGTTTGAGAAAAAGTCTTTAACACCTGAAAAAGTTTCATTCAGCTTAGAAAATATAGTGTTAATAGTGTCATTCCCTTGAGTAGTCTGAGTACTGCCAGTTGGTAACGCACCATTAGTACCTAAAGCACCACCTGCTGCGAGTTCACCGCTCAGAGATGGGATCATCCCACCGATTCTCGTAGAGAGCGCTGTGACCATATCTTTTAACCCTGATACGACACCTCCTATCTCCTGAACGGCGCTTCCAATCTGAGCAAGGCCAAAGCTCTGAGGTGAAGATAAGAGGGGATTTGTAGGCTCCCTCCATAGTGGTTTTGTAATTAAACAACCGGCTCCACTAGCGTTCGCACCTTGAGAAAGCTGTATAGCAGATTGATTTGTAGGATTAAGTATCGATGTTAGGTCTGATGTTCCAATTGATAGCATATTTCATCTCCGATAAAGATCATTTCAAGGGATAACCTCTTGGTAATCCCTTGATTTATCTATCGTTGAGAGATGCTAAAAGTTGTCTGAAAACTAAGTGGCTTAGACATTAAATCTGAAATGCACGATATCGCCATCATGCATTACATATTCCTTGCCTTCTGTTCTTAGCTTGCCTGCTTCGCGAGCTTTTACTTCGCCACTATAGGCTACATAGTCTTCATAGGAGACTACTTCTGCTCTAATAAATCCACGCTCAAAGTCTGTATGAATTTTACCAGCAGCTTGAGGAGCTGAGGATCCTTGAGAAACTGTCCAAGCATGGGTTTCTTTAGGACCAACTGTAAAGAATGTAAGAAGGTTAAGTAGTTTATATCCCTCTATCGCCATTCTATCCAAACCAGACTCGGTTAATCCTAGATCTTTTAGATAAACTTCACGGTCTTCGGATGGTAACTCAGCAATCTCTGACTCAATTTTTCCACATATCATCACAACTCTTGAGCCAACTGTATCTGCATATGCCTTTAATTTGTCTACAGCTCTTGGCCCACCAGCAACTGGAGGTGTAGTAAGATCTTTCTCACTAACATTAGCCACAAACATAGTCGGCTTAGCTGTCATAAGATTTGAGAGGAGTGGGGGTAGAAACTCAGCAGAAGCATCTAAGTTTGATGGTAAAACAAAAGAGCGTGCTGGCTTGCCCTGAGATAGATGTTGCTCGATTAATCCTTGCATCTCAAGTTGAGCCTTAGCAGCCTTATCTTGGGAACGTACTAATTTCTCTAGCTTGTCCTTTCCTTTCTGAAGGGAGTCTAGATCAGCTAACATTAATTCAGTATCGATCGTCTCGATATCTCTTAGAGGGCTAACCTCACCATCGACATGTACAACGTTCTCATCTTCAAAACATCGAACGACATGAGCGATAGCATCAACGGAACGAATATGTCCTAGGAACTGATTGCCGAGTCCTTCACCCTTTGAGGCTCCACGAATAAGACCAGCGATATCTACGAATGTTACCTGAGTTGGAACGATCTTTTCGGACTCTGCAAGCTTTGCTAATACCTCTAATCTCTTATCAGGGACTGGAACTGCACCGGTGTTTGGTTCTATGGTGCAGAACGGGAAGTTCGCAGCAGCAGCCTTAGCCGATGTAAGCGCATTAAAAATAGTAGACTTTCCGACATTCGGCAGTCCAATAATACCGCAGGTAAACCCCATAGCCCCTCCACAAGAAGATAGTTTGCTAACACGAGGATTGATGTGATTCAATCACCCAACAGGATAAAGTTCGTTTTAATAGGTTAATTATGAGAGCATCGATAAATATTGCCTTGTTTCTTGCTGTATTCTTTAGTGGTTTTGCCTATGCCGAAGAGGGCGAGAGCAAGAAGATCGATGTCGGCGTTTCTATTCCTCTCTCTGGCGAGCTTGCAGCCTGGGGATCCGATATAGCCAAAATCCTAGAATTTGCGAACCGTGAGATTGCAGGTTCCCGATTTAACTTCGTCATTGAGGACGATGGCTGCGATAACAAGAAATCTGTTTCTATCGCACATAAACTTACATCCTCAGGGATTAAGTATGTCACGGGATATCTCTGCTCTGGGGCTCTCCTAACAGCAGCTCCGGTATATGAGAAATCTGAGACCCTAGTTATTGCTTTAGGTGCTAGCTCTCCTCATATCTCAAACTCAGGTAAGTATATATTTAGAACCTCTTTCAATGATCACGATGGAGCGCGCCATCTTGCGCAATATTTAGCCCACAAAGGTGTTTCAAAGCTTGGTGTTTATACTGAGGAAAATGACTACAGCATCGCATTTAGCGAGAGCTTAAAAATAAGCGCAGATGCATTAGGCTTTCAAATCGTCGAGGAGCGGATTGCTCCAGGAGACAAGGATATCCGATCCGCCATCCTTAGAATGCAAACTAAAGACATCGAAGGGATCTTTATCAACTCCCAGGGAGAAGATGGATTGTTAACTACTTTAAAGCGGATCCGAGAGTTTGGAATTAGGTTGCCGATCTATAGCGCATACTCCGCGGCTAGCAGATCCTTCCGTAATGAAGCTGGAATCTTGGCTGATGGCGTAGAGGTTCTCGATCTAGATGGCTCTTACAAGATGTTTTCATCAGAGGGTCAAAAGCTGTGGGATAAGTACCACAAGGAAGTTGGGAACCTTCAGAGTGTAGAGTGGGTATTTCCATCTACTGTAGAAGCTGTCAGAGCATTAAAATATGCGATCGATAACCCTGAGGATCTACCACAATCACTGATCGATAAGCCTTTTAAGGGAACCCTAGGAAACTGGTTCTTTGATGTAAATGGCGACCTTGAGGGGTGGCATTTCTATATGAGACGAGTAGAGGGCAGGGAGTTAGTACCGGTATCTAAATAGTTATCGGGAAAAGAGCAGCGGTTCTTGCCTCCAGAACTTAGTTCGTCTACTCTCAAGCGCTTAGTTGTAACCAATTCACGGCCCTGTAGCTCAGTTGGTTAGAGCAGCCGGCTCATAACCGGTTGGTCACAGGTTCAAGTCCTGTCGGGGCCACATATCTTCTGCATTTCTGCTCGCACAGAAATAGCTAGCCCCGACAGGGCTTCAACAAATAATACTACAAGTCACAAATTATGAGCTTCGCGAATAATTTGGTCTGTCGGGGCCATATCGTAACGTAGCTATGTGAACTTGCTTGCACCAAAACTAGTATACCGTCACAACATTCAAGCCAATCTCGCTAACGACTTAACCTCCAACTGCTCCCAAATAAACGCCAAGCAGGAAGAGATCATTCCACTCACAGAGCTTGATTGAATTAAAAGAGCGCTTGGTTCTTTCTTGTTGGTTAAAATAAAGAGAATACTAGAGCCCCCAACGATACAGGTACAATTAAATGGAAACTTGCCAGGAAGATAACGAATTTCACGAT
>CAZTER010000190.1:0-4701 GCA_964612045.1 uncultured Bdellovibrionales bacterium | reverse complement strand
ATGATGAAAGGGATCTCTGGCCTTATCTCACGGACCTTCTTAAAAAGTTCTACGCCAGTCATCTCTGGCATCGAGAAATCACACAAAATACAATCTAAATTTTCACCAACAATTATTTCAAGAGCTTTTAATGGACCTTCAGCTTGCAACGGGATGCCGCCCTCCTCTTCGACCATCATACTTGCGACTTCGCGTATTAGCTCTTCGTCATCTATTATAAGAATCTTTTTACCTGTTAAAAGTGTTGGAGAAGACATGGATTACCACTAATCACTAGCAAATTGGCTAACTATTAAATTCTTGCCAATAAGAGGAGCAGTGTCAAGGAAGGCTCTTAATTTTTATGATTTTAAGCCAAAGAACCAGTAGCCAGGCTCTCGATTAGCTGGTCAAGCTGCCTTACTTCCCGATAAGACCCAAGCAATCGATTCCCCTCTTCTTTTGCCTTGCTTGCAATAATAAGGGCTGAGGCTCGGTCTCCGGAGTGATAAAAGGCCTCTGCCAATGTATGCATAGCCGCTGGACTTAACCACTCAGATCTCTGACATGCTTCAGTAGCTAACTGCCGTGCATAATCTGCATTATAGGTCGTTCCACTTATCAGATAAGATTTTGCGAGCATCGTAAGAACTCTTGGATTATCAGAAAGAGCAGATAATGCACTACGCAGAGTCTCTCTAGATCTTTCAATATCTCCCTTCTCTAAAAGGGCACGTCCAAGTAGAAGAAATGTTTCTCCGCTTGCATCAGAGCTTTGAGAAAGTCCCTCGAGAGTTCTCAATCCATCGTCAAGTTCACCTCTTTGAAATCGTAAGTAAGCTAAAGCACTTTCAATTGCGACACTTCGTCCCATGCGTTCTAGAACTTGGTGACATGCATCTTGTGATTCTTCAAATAAGTACCAAGGACCTTCATTTTCAATTACAGCAGTTAAAAATAATGTTGCTAAGTCCTCATCCACTGCGACTGAACGTAAAGCACGTCGGATACTCCACGCTGCATCTAAAGGATGTCCTTGCCACAATTGTAATCTAGCTAACCTAACATGAGCTTCACGCAACTCTGGAGAGTGTGTCGCTACATGTCGTAGCTCTTGTTCCGCTTCAACAAGCTTTGCTTGACGGAATAAACAATATGCGAGATCGAGTCGAGCACAACTTTGTGCAAGATGATTAGGATGTTTTTTCAATCCTTTGCGATAAAATTTTTCAGCTAATCGATATTCACCAGAACGGAATAGTGCAGCACCATGAACCCACTCAAGAACGGGAAATGTTCCCCATGTCTTCCACCATTTATAGCTCTGTCGAAGTGTTTCTCTTAAACGCATTGGACAACTACCTTTTTAAATCTCTTCTTATAGTATCTGCTCTGAATGGGATTATGCTTCAGTCGAAGAGCGAGCATCCTTATAGTTAAGATTGATAAACAATACGCATTAATATCAATATGTTACATCGGCTGGAAGATATGCCGACTTCTTAGTTATGAGTAAGTTAACAGTTCAAAAAGACCTCATACCTTAATAAAATTAAGGCTCTCGGTTCAAAGATATTCCAATTAATATAAGACTAGGCCGCAAAATCTCTGACTTTATGATCAGGATTATTATCTCTAGTATATTGCTTCTCCCACTCTGCAGTAAAAAGAATCACAACACGATTTAGAGCATCAAGGGTAAGCAGTGTAGATGCTGGACGTTTCAAAGTTGAAGGATCTCCATCAACATAGGCGCTATAGCGATACTGCATAACGTCCATCTGTGAATCTACCGAATACTCCTCTCGCAATCTATGTTGCAACACCTCGAACTGGAGCTTTCCAACAGCTGCTACATAAGGTGAATTTTCTGGATTTTTCCAAGAACGCAATATCTGCACAGCACCTTCATGTGCAAGTTGAGCGATCCCTTTTTCAAATGCTTTATGTCTAAGAACATCTAGTGGTCTAATTTGAGCTACTACCTCTGGTGGAAACTGCGGCATCGGTAAGAAATTAAATCCACCATTAATTGAAACCGTATCTCCTATCGCAAATACTCCAGGATTTATTACTCCAACGATGTCTCCTGGATATGCTCGATCTACAGTATTTCTATCTTGAGCAACCATACTGTATGAGCGAGATAATCTAATCTCTTTATTAGTACGATGATGAGTAACTGTAAGATCTCTTTCAAACTCACCAGAACATACCCTAATAAAAGCCATACTATCACGGTGTTTAGGATTCATATTGGCTTGAATCTTAAAAACATAACCGGAGAATGAACAATTTAGGGGATCAATTAAGCGATTTTTTCCATCTACAAACTTTGCCTCATACGCCCTTGGCTTTGGAGCTATCTGCACAAAGTGATCAAAGAATGGTTCTACTCCAAAATTTGTAAGGGCCGATCCAAAGAAGACAGGAGTAATCTGTCCCGCCAAAAAACGTTCATGAGAGTACGGAGTTCCAGCAGCTTCTATTAACTCTAATTCACTCTCAAGTTGAGATTTAATCTCATCATCAACAGCCTCTGTAGAATAAAGCTGTTCCAAAGGAATACGCTCAGAAGAAGCTCGTCCAGCACCGCCTATTTCAGAACGTTTAAAAACTACGGCTTCTCTAGTTCCTGGATACACTACACCTTTGAATCTAGATCCACTTCCGATCGGCCAATTGATTGGACAAGCTTGAATACCAAGAACCTCCTCAACTTCCTGTAGAAGATCCAACGGATCTTTACTGGCTAGATCCATCTTATTAATGAAAGTTAGGATTGGAATCCCGCGCATACGACAAACAGCAAAAAGCTTGCGCGTCTGTGCCTCGACACCATTACCAGCATCTAAAACCATAACAGCACAATCAGCTGCTGTTAATGTTCTATAGGTATCTTCACTGAAGTCTTGGTGACCAGGTGTATCAAGAACATTGATGATCGCATCTTTGTATGGGAACTGCATAGCGGATGCTGAAATTGAGATTCCTCTTTCTTGCTCCAAACTCATCCAATCGGAGCTAGTTGCCTTTCCCCCCTTTCGGGCTCGCACCATTCCAGCTGTTCGAATCATTCCTGAGTAAAGCAAAAGCTTTTCAGTTAGAGTAGTTTTTCCAGCATCAGGATGGCTGATTATAGCAAAAGTTCTCCTTAAGGCAGATTCCTTATGTACTCGTGCTGAAGAGGTAGCATCAACACTATCACCACGTGCCTCAAAAAATTGTGTTGAATCTTCTAATTCGACTAATCCATCCGCTGACATATAATATTCCTAGAAATTTCGTAACAAACTCTCTCCCATTTTGACCGCTCTAGATTGCAGCTCCAGTGACTCAAATAGTTTCTCTTCGCTAAGTAGAACAACACTAGACCCTAGATGGAAGATACCGATCCTTTCTCCTTTAGAAATCTTAATGCCTCCCGACAGTTCTCCTTCTTGCGCAGTACTCCCACACAAGATCTTACTCTCGTTACCAAGCCTTAGTTCAATTCTTCCAACGTTTAACGCACCAACAAAAACAATCATCAATCGACCCTTAATAGAGTCACACTCAAGAACGACTCGAGAATTAGAGGGGAATAGATCTTCAACGTTCTGAATGGCCCAATTATTAACTGGCCATAAAGTACCTGGAATAAACCTCCATCTTAGGACATTACATTCTATTGGGGCATGAATATGGTGATAGTCTTTAGGCGCTAAATAAAAATTCAAAAATGACTTAAATCCTTCTGCATGATTTATCGTTTCACCAAGAAGTTTTTTAACTGAGTAACTTCTTCCCTTTATACTCTCTATTTTGTTCTCAAGGATCGGTCCCCATCCCCGCAAAGTCCCGTCAACTGGAGAGACAAACCCTTCTCCGATTTCACGAGCTCCACTTTTAAGCTCTCTAGTAAAAAAATCTGCTACAGATCGATACTCAACAAGGTCTCTAGATGCCTCTTCTATCTTAACACCATTCAATTTAGCAAATGTTATTAGGACCAATCGCCTTAATGGTGAGGGGATATAAATTCGCGCTAAACGTCCAACAAATTCGCTGATTAATACTTTAGGTAGGAATGTTAAAAGAGATTTAGTAATGGATGACATCTTAAGCTACGAATTCCTAGATTAATTCACGAGAGCACTATCTACTAAAATTGACCTGCTAAAGATCTCTGCTAGTTAACGCATCCTAGGTTAACATGAGGCTATTCAGCAAAATCAATAAACAATGGTAACAAACCTGCCTCAAATCGGGATATACTACCGTATTGTTGAGAGCTACAGAGCAAGATACACTTAAATAACAGTATACTTTTTTTCTTCAAACTTCAAAGTACATGCATTTATCAGATAAACCACTAACTCTTCAAACTACCAACCTATTTTATGCCATTCCGGCAACAAAGAGCGTTTTTCAAGCTCTCTTTATAAAGAGTATAAGATCGACAACTAAATTAACCCTTTTGTGCCTAGGAACAATCTCTGGATTTATCGGCACCTCTCAAGCTCAGGATGACTCAGAGAGAAAAACAACTATTAATGAGATTCAGATTGCGGTTGCGGCACATGCATATGAGGATTCTCCTAGTGACATAACACTTTCAGATCTTGTTTATTCATACGAAGAAAATCTACTTAACGGATGCTTCTCCCTCTCAGATCCAGAAAAAATCTCATTTAGAGAAGATGAAGGATGTAAATCTGCTGTTGAAGAGTTGCGTAAGCT
>CAZTER010000189.1:0-4710 GCA_964612045.1 uncultured Bdellovibrionales bacterium | reverse complement strand
GATGTTGTAATCGAAAATATCGGTTTAGTAGCAAACTACAGAAATGAATTTGCAGGCATCGTTAGAAAAGATGGAATTGCTGGATTGCTTGAGAAGCTTAAAGCAAAGAATGCCGCTGCACAGGAGAGTGGAAAGTAATATCATTAGCTACTGCTTGTGATATGGAACTCCTTTAATAATGCAGAGAGCTCGATAGAGCTGTTCGGTTAGGATTAATCTAGTCATCTGATAGGTAAATGTTAGTTTTGAAAGAGAGATAATCTCTGTTGAGACTTTCTTAATCTCTGGTGACCACCCCGCAGCTCCACCGATTAGGAAGGTAAATTGAGATCTGCCGCTTAGCATATAGCGTCCTAATGTGCTCGAAAATTCCTGGGAAGTAAGCTCTTTACCGTTTTCATCTAAGGCAAAAACAATCTCATCTTTTCTTATTCGGCTTGTAACTAGTCCAAGTTCCTTATCTTTTAATTGTTGTCCAGTTAAGCCATCAGGTGGATTTATCTCTTCAATATCTAAGTCAATCCAACGTGATAGCCGCTTTGAATACTCAGATTCTCCATCTAGTACGAAGGACTGTTTTACCTTTCCAATTGATATAATCCTGATTCTCATCTCTATCTGTAAATATCTAGTATTTTTAATATGTTAGTCGGGTAGGAAAGCTCCTTGAAATTGTACTTTAGCTTTTATAGCACAAAGTCGACAATTACTTTGCAGAAAGGATTCTCCTCACGTGGCCATGGACGGTCAAAGATGGAACTTTGAAGATCTTGTTTAACAATCCTGTTGAACTTGGATCATTCATAGTCATGGACGAGGGGTAACATGAAGATTGAACGATTCGCACGCTTTTTCTCCGCGCAGAGTGATTCTGCATCTACAAATAACAATTCGAAAAAAATAGCAGGTGAAGCTAAGGGAGGATCAACTCCAAGTGAAGCTGTTAAGGTTTCCGCTGGCTTTGGATTAGATTCTAAAGTTGGTGATGCAGGCTCTCGAGCAGAGAGAGTTGCAAGTATCAAGTCAGCTGTGGCTAATGGTACATACTCTCCAGATTCCAGGGCAGTAGCAGCTGCTGTATATAAAGAGCTAATACTTTAATCTTGAAACTTTAAGGTAGGATAGACTGATAGAGCAAACTCGAGAGAGGGGTAATTGTTCTGTTAGTTATATCGGCAGATTAAACTTTGATAGCAATGCTTTGTCATGAGCTGAGTGATAGTAACTAATAAGGACGTTCCAATCGAACTGTTCTGTTAGTTGTTCAGATCTATTTCTAAGTTCTATTCGCTCTCGTCTAGAGAGCTCTAGGAATCTTAGTAAGTGATTTGTTAAGTCCTCAATGCTCGCATCTGATGATTGAGAGCTACGATCTAATATATGAACTCCGTGATAATGCGGATTGTCTATATGCTTTGTGACAAAGCTACCAAAACCACTCAGATCTGTCGTCACTGCAGGAATGCCGAGAGCTAAGCACTCAGGCGGTGTGTATCCCCAAGGTTCATAGTAGCTGGGGAATACTCCCATGTGGCAACCACGAACGAACTCGGAATAATCTAGATTAAATAGAGGGCTAGAGTTAGTTATAAAATCAGGATGATAGATGATCTTTACTGGATCTGAGGGATCGTTAAATAGTCGACGATGTCGCAAATGATTTAGAATTGGGTCGTCTCTATCATTTCCCATGTCATGGGTAACAACAGCAGGCAGACCTCGATTTCTAAATTGCAATGTAGCTCGTTTTAATCGAGAACTTAGATCTTCATCAACTAAATCTTCATAGCGAGGAGTTTTTCCAGAAGCTACAACGCGAAGCATCCTACTCCTAACTTGCTTGGTAACTTCTTCGCAGATTCTATTTAGATCTTCTAATCTTACATGATTTTGAATTGCCTGAATGTTTACATTTTTTGTCCATCCTTTTGTCACGATAAAACTGACAACAGTTGGTGGATCAGGGGTCTCTTTAAGTCTTTGATTGAGGCGATGTAGAGACTCAATGAAGATGTCCATTCCTTTGTTGCGATATTCGTATCGTCCACTAGTGAAGAGATAGATAGTTCTATCAAGGTCAAATGTATAACTTGGAAAGAAGTGTCCCATTACGAATTCGTGAATTCTCTCTTTAAATTGGAGATGGAGATTCTGAAATTCGTGTAATGCTGTAAACCGATGAGCATTTAAACCGTTTGGTAATATCTGATCCGCAGATCTTCCAAGAAACTTAGTAGCTTCTCTATTTGTTATTTCACTAATCGTTGAGAAGATGGTTGCGGAGTGACTAGCAGCTCTTTCAATTCTAAATCTTGCCTTAATTCCATATTGAGCTGCGCTGTGTTCAGGATCTATCCAATCCAACTGCTCATAAAAGTTTTGATTGCCAGAAGCTATGTAGCGTCCGAGAAGAGTCGCATGTGTTGTAAAAATAGTTGCGATAGGCAATCGAAGGTGAGCAATTCTTGGTAAGACAACTCCAGCCATCCACTCATGTACATGAGCTAGAAATTTTCTCTTTGGAGCAAGTTCCGTAGCGATTCGAAGTAGCTCATAAACTGCAAATCCAAAAGATATAGTGGCATCGACTTCACTGTCAGATTCCTCCATTCCTAAGTGATTATCCTTCCAGAGAAGGTATTTTTCATCACCGACTTGAGACATCCTTTCAGAGAAATCTATCAAGAGGACTTGTGGTGTTCCAGGAATTAACCAAACTCCATAGTGAGCTTTGATTCTGATCTTTTCAAGTTTAGATATGAGTTCAGAAAAAAAACGGGGAGGTGGTCGGCGTTCAAATTCTACTGAGGCACTTTCGTTATTGTATGGACCAACAGCGCAGTAGTTATCTCCCCAGCGATTGATCATCGCAGGAGCTTTTGTTTTTAGAACTGTATAAATTCCACCGAGCTGGTTACACACTTCCCAGGCAATTTCAAATAGAAATGGTCCGTCCTCGATATTTCGTAGACTTCTAAAGTTTGAAACTGGGAGAGGAGAAGGGCTCATTAAATCAATTCGATTTTAAAGTATATTTATGAACATCTGGAACTTTAATAGCAATCTCGTTAAGTATTTTAGGTGCGGCCTCTAACGATTTTAGAATTGGAGAATCAGCAAAGTAACGGCTTTTCATGATTCCTTTAATATCCTGGTTCTCTGAGGTAACTGATTTAACAGATTCTTCGCATTTTATATATTTAGGACGAGTGTTTTTCCTGAAATCTGTAGTAACAGCAGCAAAGCCAGTTTTTATTTTATAGCTAAGTCTTTTCTCTCTATCTGCAGAGATCCAGAGTCTCCAAAATTCTTTCATCGAAGAGCAGGAAGAATCATTGGCAAAAGCGCCTTGCATAACTTCAAACTCTAAAATTGAGTCAAGAATTGATGGGCATGTACCTTGGACAACTGTGCAGTATAAGTAAGCGTCGTTAAGATAATTTAATATAACCTGACTTGGACGAGACATATTTGGAGTCGCTCCAGATGCAGCTGCTTTAGCGTTGTTGAGGACTAATTGAGTAAAGTCGATCGCTTGTTTTTGGATATCTTCGTATGAAAGTTGCGATGCGGTGTCTGATTCAAGATCAATTTCACCTGTTACATTAGGCTGAGCAGATGCGTTTGGTGGGAAGATAATAAACTGGGAGAGTGTTAGTGCTGAGGAAGTGGAGATGGAGAGGAGCAGGGCCAGGATTGTTTTGGTTTTTATGGTCATAAGGCACTCTTATTTATTGGGACGAATGTTACAATTATATAATCGTAAGTAGCATAGCATTCGATGCGCTAAGTTGATTATTTTATTCGTTTTTTATTGCCCAAACCTCATATTGTTGGGTTACACCTTTTTGCCTTTAAAATTTGACGTTGTTTTAACTCGTGACTCCATGCCGCCATCTCTCCTTCCTCAATTGTTGGGTTGCACCTAATTAATCACTAAACATAGTTTCTTATTTGGACACGATGTTTTATTATTTGAGGTCTACAGTCTCTTTTATAGAAATATAACTTCATGCTCAGTAGTCCGTTAGCTAGACAGCCTTCACCTCAGAATCTGAATCAATCGCCAGGTTTTGCCGAATCTATGACAAAAATCGGCTATCAACTTCTCTCTAAATTGCCAACTACTTCGATAAACTTAATTCAGTTAGAAAACTTAAATACTGTCGAAGAGTTAAGATCTAAATTTCCTTCTGGTCCAATAGTCGCCTGTGATTTTTATTTGAAAGGAGCAGAGAACCAAGAACTCTCTTCCAGCGGTTTTAAGTTTAATGCAGCAGACATTTTAAATTTAGATCACCATGCTCCTCACGCTACAATGTATAGATTCGTCTCTTCAGGAAATTTAGCAATCGATTATGTACGTAAAAATGGCCCAGTTCCTAAAGAGGTTCATGTAGTAATAAATCACACTGATTGTGACAGCATTTTGAGCTCACTTATTATTAGTGGCCTTTTGCCTCCTGAGGATGTCTTTGGAGATGCAGTTATTGCGGCTGATCATTTAGGATTAAGAAATCCAATCTCAGATCTCTTACAAGCTCTTGATAGTCGAAGAGACATAAATTTTTCTGCTAGAAATCTAGGACTTCTTTTAACTGGTCGATCATTAGAAGTGTCAGCTCAAAGATTGCTTAGTTCTAGAATGCAGGGAAGAGAAGAAACGACAGAAGCAATTAGGTCTCAACTGGGTTCGTTTAGCGGTAAAAA
>CAZTER010000188.1:0-4725 GCA_964612045.1 uncultured Bdellovibrionales bacterium | reverse complement strand
TCGATGGTCTCAAGAAGCTTATCAAGCGCCTTAGTTCCGATCTCACTCTCTTCACCATTAAGTCCCTTAACAGCAGCACCCTTAATGATTGGAGTTTCTTTTCCAGGGAATCCGTAGCTGGAGAGAAGATCTCTAATCTCTTCCTCAACAAGCTCAAGAAGCTCTGGATCATCAACGATATCTACTTTGTTCAAGAAAACAACAATCTTCGGAACACCTACCTGACGAGCAAGAAGGATATGCTCTCTTGTTTGAGGCATTGGGCCGTCTGCTGCGCTAACAACAAGAATAGCTCCATCCATCTGTGCTGCACCGGTGATCATGTTCTTTACGTAGTCAGCATGACCTGGGCAGTCAACGTGAGCATAGTGACGATTGTCTGTCTCATACTCTACGTGTGCACTTGCAATGGTAACTGTTTTTGTCGCATCGCGAACAGTTCCGCCCTTTGCAATATCAGCATAGCTCTTCGCTTTAGCGCGACCTTTGCGAGCTGAATGATTTACAAGCGCTGCAGTCAATGTAGTCTTACCATGATCAACGTGACCAATGGTTCCGACGTTGACGTGAGGCTTATTCCTTGTGAATGTCTCTTTTGCCATAGTTGGTTCCTTTACAAGTTACTCAGACAAACAGGAAGAATCTCACTGCTTAACCAGCGACTGCGCCACGTGGGCTGGCACTGGTGAATAGTGATGATACTCCATAGTAAAACTTCCCCGACCTTGGGTACTGGACCTTAGGTCAGTTGAATAGCCGAACATCTCGGAGAGAGGCACTTCGGCCTTCACCGCTTGTCCACCACTTCGTGGCTCCATACCCAGGATCTTAGCGCGACGCCTGTTTAGATCACCGATAACGTTGCTCACGAAATCATCTGGGGTGGATACCTCGAGCGACATAATTGGCTCGAGTAGATGCAGACCTGCTTTTCTGCAGGCATCCTTTATTGCCATCGATCCAGCGATTTTAAATGCTACTTCGCTGGAGTCAACGTCATGGTAGCTTCCGTAGAAGAGAACTACCTTAACATCGATAACCGGGTAACCTGCAAGAATTCCACCCTGCAAGGCTTCTTCAATACCCTCTGCAACTGGCTTAATGTATTCCTTTGGAATTACACCACCCTTAACTTCATCTACAAATTGGAATCCACTTCCTGGAGGTAGTGGCTCAACTTTAATAACTACATGTCCGTATTGACCGCGTCCACCTGTCTGCTTGATATAGCGCCCTTCCATTTCGGTAGAGCCAGTAATGGTCTCACGATACGCAACCTGAGGTTTACCAAGAGTAGTTTCAACGCTGAACTCTCTAAATAATCTCTGTTGAATAATATCTAAGTGAAGCTCTCCCATACCTGACATAAGAGTCTGTCCGGTTTCTTGGTCAGAGGAGATCTTCAAAGATGGATCCTCTTTGGCCAACTTCATAAGTGCCATACCCATCTTTGCTTCATCTGCACGAGTTTTAGGCTCAATAGCTACACTGATAACAGGAGCAGGAGCATAAATACTCTCAAGAAGAACTGGGTTATCGATATCACAAAGAGTATCGCCAGTGATTACTTCTTTAAGTCCTACAACTGCACCGATATCTCCAGCTGAAAGCTCTTTTACTTCTTCTCTCTTATCAGCATGAATTCTCAAAATTCGTCCGATTCTTTCTTTAGAATCTCTGGTTGTATTAAGAAGTGTTACACCGGAGGTAATTGTTCCGGAATAAACTCTTACGAAAGTTAGAATACCAACATATGGATCAGTGATAATTTTGAATGCAATTCCAGAAATCGGTTCATCAGGATTTGCGTTTCTTACGATAGTTGGTTCTGAGTCTCTTTCTCTCTTAACATCTGGATCAAATCCCTTCACTGAAGGAACATCGAGTGGTGATGGAAGATAATCGATAACAGCATCAAGCAATGGCTGAACACCTTTGTTTTTAAATGCTGATCCGCAGAACACTGGGAATATCTTACGGTTAACAACTGCTGCACGAAGAGCTGCCTTAAGAGCATCAACTGGAATTTCTTGACCAGCTAAATAACTCTCCATGATACCTTCATCTGTATCAGCAATAGCTTCTACTAGAACTGTATGAGCTTGTTGAGCTTCCTCAACCATATCCTCTGGGATATCAATTGTTTCAAACTTCTGACCCTTGCTGGCTTCGTCGAAAACTATGCCCTTCATCTGAACAAGATCAACTACGCCCTTAAATCCAGACTCTGCTCCGATAGGGAGCTGCGCAGGAACGCCGTTAGCTCCTAATCTCTCTCTGATAGATTCAACAGACATTTTGAAATCTGCACCGATTCTATCCATCTTGTTAACAAAACAGATTCTTGGAACGTCGAATTTATTACCTTGACGCCATACAGTTTCAGACTGCGGCTCAACTCCATTAACTCCATCAAATACAGCAACAGCTCCGTCAAGTACGCGAAGGCTGCGCTCTACTTCAATAGTGAAGTCTACGTGGCCTGGTGTATCAATAATATTGATTTGGTGCTCTGGTCTATCACGCAAAGATCCAGACCAATGACATGTAGTTGCAGCAGAGGTAATAGTGATTCCTCTTTCCTGCTCTAGCTCCATATAATCCATGGTAGCAGCACCTTCATGCACTTCACCGATCTTATAGCTAATACCGGTGTAATACAGAATTCGCTCTGTAGTGGTGGTTTTACCAGCATCGATGTGTGCCATGATGCCGATGTTTCTAATCTTACTGAGATCCTTCTTCGCCACTTTTAAACCCTACAAATCCAGTCAACTAACCATTAACGAGATAACTTTTCGATAACTAAAGTATTACCACTTGAAGTGAGCAAACGCCTTGTTTGCTTCTGCCATTCTGTGGGTATCTTCTCTCTTCTTTATGGAACCACCTCTGTTCTGTGATGCTTCGAGTAACTCACCAGCTAAACGCTCACATAGAGTTCTTTCGCTTCTCTCAGCAGCAGCTTTAACCATCCAACGAAGTGCTAGAGATTGACTTCGAGCAGCAGGAACCTCAGTTGGAACCTGATAGTTAGCACCACCAACTCGTCGAGATCTAACTTCGACTAATGGCCGAACATTCTGAACTGCCTTATGGAATAGCTCAACAGCATTCTCATTTCCCTTCTTCTGAAGAAGTTCAAACGCATCATAAAGAGCGCGCTCTGCAACGCTCTTCTTTCCATGCACCATAAGCATGTTGACGAATCGTGTAACAACTACATCACCAAACTTTGGATCAGGTAAAATCTCTTTTTTATATTCTCTCTTCTTACGTGCCATAGAATCTCTCCAGATTTAATATTACTTTGGCCTCTTTGCACCGTACTTCGAACGACTTTGCTTTCTATCAGCAACGCCATGAGCTTCAAGCTTTCCACGCACGATGTGATAACGAACACCAGGAAGATCTTTTACACGACCACCACGGATAAGAACTACAGAGTGTTCCTGAAGATTATGACCAACTCCTGGGATGTAACTTGTAACTTCCATTCCAGTTGTAAGTCTTACACGAGCTACTTTACGAAGAGCCGAGTTTGGCTTCTTTGGTGTCTGAGTATAAACACGTGTGCAAACACCTCGTCTTTGAGGACACTCGATCAACGCCGGTGACTTACTTTTCATTCTCTTTGAACGACGTCTGCTGCGAACTAACTGATTAATTGTTGGCATCTGTTAAAGCCCTAATTATCAAATTCAAATTTAATCTAACGCTCCGAAACACCACACCTGAGCAAAGTGCGTTTAAACTTACTCGCCTTAAACTACAGCGGAGCTGCAATTAACGATTAAGCAAAAAATCACCTAGTCTTAGCTTCGAATCAAAAAATGCCGTTAGACACCTATGATACAAAACCAGGAGCATCCCATTTCCATTTTTCATGCCTTGGTAAGCTATTAAAAGCTAAACCCGAGGACTTGATCTTCGGTTTCTGGTCTGCGGTTCAAAGCTCGGATGAGAAGCCTTCAAAAAGATGATATTTCCCAGAAGAAACAGCGCATCTTCCACCAGCTATCTTATCGATACCTGGCAGTCGGCTCCCCAGCGTTGCGGAGGTCGGCTATATATCATTCAAATGCTCTTTGAGTCAACATGTCTGGCCAAGATACCCTTAAAGCAAGTTACCAAAATCACAGTTAGTTTGCCCCTAAATGGCCCTAAAACGCTTTAAATACCCCCCATATGACAATCTTTTTTGTTATTCACCTAAATATATGCTAAAATTTATTTGGGTGCATGAATAATGCCCCTGTTCTGTCCGCCTTGAAGTTCTAGTTACGTGCGTCCGCTCGTGTAGACCGTCTAGGGGGATTCACTGTTAGGAGACTACATGAGTAAAAAATTATACGTTGGGAATCTTTCCTTTTCTGTTGATGATGGGAGCCTTCAAACTCTCTTCTCAGCTGTTGGATCGGTGGCCTCAGCAAGAGTTATTCGCGACCGAGATACTGGACGCAGCAAGGGATTTGGATTCGTCGAGATGAGCACCGAAGAGGAAGCTCTCAAGGCAATCGAAGAGTTAAACGGTAAAGAGCACGTAGGTCGCCAACTAACCGTTTCGCTAGCAAGACCGCAGGAGCCTCGTGAACAAGGTGGCTTCCGTGGTGGTAACGGCGGCGGCGGTGGTCGTCGTGGCGGCCCACGCGGCGGAGGATTCCGTCAGGATCGATTCTAATCGATTCCGAAAGGATCCTTTAATGAAGAGCTGCAGGATATCCT